>JBFYPS010000265.1:0-18530 GCA_041303135.1 Crocinitomicaceae bacterium
TCAAATCAATAGAAATCAACGGTGCCAGCACTTTCTGCTCAAAAAGCGGTTCAGGTTCATTGATTTTTAGTTTTACTTTCAACTCAAACAATGGACTAAGTTTTATTTTATTGATCTCAATTAAATTCAAAGCAAAATCAATTTCTTCCTTTGGGGAAACAAAACGATTTTTACTTTCATACAAAATATAATCTAACACATTCGATAATTTATCCATCGAATAGTATGTCTGATAAGCATGAGATTGAATGGAATTTAAAACATTTTTAAACAAATGTGGATTCAATTTTGACTCTAAAGTTTCTAATTGTAAATGATTGACTTTTCCTTCCATTTCGGAAAATTGCTTTTCTAATTTGGAATTTATTTGCAACGTCTTTTTTAATTTAAAAAACAAATAAATTGAAATCCCAAGCAATAAAAAACTCAACACCAACATGGTGTAGAAAGAATTCTCTGCGGTGATTTTATTAATTTCCATTTTAAAAACTTAAACTCATTTTGGCATTCCATCAAACCATTCTTCAATTGTCCAGGCTTCAGCCTTTTCTTGAAACCAAGGTTTAATTGTTGGCCAAACTACACCAAACAATTCAGAATCTCTGTAATTATTTAACGCTTCCTCATTTTCCCATTTGCTATAAGTAAAAACGATATGAGGATGGTTTTTATCTCGCAACAATTTCATTCCAAAGCAATTCGGTTGTTGAGCTACTTTCCATTTTATAGTTTCAAAAAACTCCAAAAAATCAGCAATTTTTTCAGGCTGAAAGTGAAGTTTGACAATTCGCGTAATCATACTAAAATTCAAAAAGTGACTCTATGGTTTCTTTTGAACCACGAGGTGTAAATTCAATTCTTACAATATCTTGAAGATTCAACCCAAATAATGAGCTCGCACCACCATTTCTTCCATTTGCACCTCTATTTATAGCAATTTCAAGTAAATCATTGCCATTAAAAATAGCCACTTTTTCACCCTCTACCACATCGCTGTAACTATTGGATATTTCTTCAATGTAATATTCTTTTCTTCTGAAATAAATGGTAAAAGGCGCATTTTGACCAATTCTATAAAATAATTCCTTGCTAATATTGGTAATGACATTTCCAAAATGATTTATGTGAATCACATTTCCTTTGATCAAATTTTCCTCTGTTACTGCATTAATCGAAAATGCTTTCTTAAATTCACCTTCAGTGGCAAAAGTTTCAATTTCAATGTTTTGAGCAACCTTAATCGCGGCAGGCACAAGAATGTTTTTAATCGGAAATTTTAGCATGTTTGGATTTGACATCACATCATCCAACCTCCAAAATTTTTCAGGTTGCTTTCCATCTAGAAGTAAGCCAAAAAAACCATTGTCATTGGATACAAAATAATGACCTTCAAAAAGCATTACTGATGGAAAACTGCCGCTTGAAGCTGAACCAAAATTAATAATCGGCTCGCTATCAACAGCGCAAATATGAATCGTTCCTGTGGGGAAATCTCTAAAACAACTTCCAACAAAATAGGCTTCTTGAATCACATCAAATGGATTTACATCATGTGAAATATCAATAATTTGCACCTCAGACACCAAACTGAAAATTGAACCTTTCAGCGCTGCAACATAATGATCTTTCAATCCCATATCTGTTGTTAGTGTTATGATTTGCATCTTGCTATTTTTTTGGAGAAATTATTCCTAAATTTGTTCCAAAAATAAGGTTTATTTCCACAAATATAAAGTTTAACGCATCATTAATTATTCTTGAACTTGGAGAAGAATATCGAAATTGAAGGAATTAATCCTGCTGAATTATTCGGGGTCAATAATGTAAACTTGTCAAAAATCAAAAGTTTTTTTCCAAAACTCAAGATCGTTGCAAGAGGAAATGTCATCACCATCGCTGGAGATCATGAAGTTATGTCGGTATTTGAAGTCAAATTTCAAATGATTTTAAAATATTTTCACAAATTCAATCATATTTCAGAAAATGCCATTGAACAAATAATGTTTGATGATGGAACTGCTCCAGAAACGATTGATGGTTCAGAAACGCTTGTACACGGAAACGGAGGTGTTAAAATAAAAGCCAAAACTATTAATCAGCGTAAATTGGTAAAAGCAGTCAATGAAAATGACATGGTTTTTGCCGTTGGTCCTGCTGGAACTGGAAAAACTTATACTGCTGTCGCATTGGCCGTGCGTGCTCTAAAAGCGAAAGAAGTTAAAAGAATCATCTTGACGCGACCTGCGGTGGAAGCGGGTGAAAATCTCGGCTTTTTACCAGGCGACATGAAGGAAAAATTAGATCCATACATGATGCCACTTTATGATGCGTTGCGAGATATGATTCCACCCGAAAAATTAGCCGATATGATTGATATTGGAATGATTGAAATTGCGCCACTTGCTTTTATGAGAGGAAGAACATTGGATAAAGCATTTGTAATTCTTGATGAAGCACAAAACGCCACTGTCATGCAAATGAAAATGTTTTTGACAAGAATGGGGCAAACTGCAAATTTTGTGATTACAGGTGATATGTCACAAATTGATTTACCTAGAAAACAACGCTCAGGACTTTCTTATGCACTAGACGCCCTGAAAGATGTTGATGGAATTGGAATAATTCGCTTAAATCAAAGCGATGTAATTCGTCATCCACTGGTGAAAAAGATAATAGACGCATTTGAAAAAGCGGAAGCCGCTGAACAAAAATTAAAAGACGAAAAAGATAAAGAATAAATTCTAAATAATGAATCAAACAATCACAGACACCAACTATATTTTCCCTGGTCAGGAAGCAATTTACAAAGGTAAAGTACGTGAAGTTTACTCACTGAAAAATGACGTTTTAGTGATGATTGCCTCCGACAGAATCTCTGCTTTTGATCACATTTTACCGAAAGGAATTCCTTACAAAGGTCAAGTATTAAATCAAGTTGCAACGATGTTTTTGGAAGCAACCAGAGACATTGTACCAAATTGGTTAATTGGAACTCCCGACCCTTGCGTAGCGATTGGACTTAAATGCGAGCCAATTCGTGTTGAAATGGTGATTCGTGGATATTTAGCTGGTCACAGTGCAAGAGAATATAAGGCAGGAAAACGAATTTTATGCGGTGTCGCTTTGCCTGAAGGAATGATCGAAAACGACAAATTTCCTGAGCCAATCATCACGCCTGCTTCCAAAGCAGAAGAAGGACATGATGAAGACATTTCAAGAGAGGAAATCATTGCTCAAAATATTGTTCAAGAAGAAATTTACGTTCAACTCGAAAATTATACACGCGCATTATTTCAAAGAGGAACAGAAATGGCCGCTGAAAGAGGATTGATCCTAGTTGATACGAAATATGAATTTGGAATCAAAGACGGTAAAGTTTATTTGATTGACGAAATTCATACGCCTGATTCTTCTCGCTATTTTTACGCTGAAGGCTATGCTGAACGACAAGAAAAAGGAGAAGCACAAAAGCAATTATCTAAAGAATTTGTGCGACAATGGTTGATTGAACATGATTTCCAAGGCTTAGATGGTCAACAAATGCCTTTTATGCCAGATGAATTTGTAGATGTAATTACAGATAGATACATCGAGCTTTACGAAAAAATTATTGGCAAACCTTTCGAAAAAGCAGACAATTCTAATATCGAAGCAAGAATTGAAAAAAATGTCGTTGAATTTTTGACTGCAAAAAATTTGATTTAAAACGCGATCAAATCACAATAAATGAAGGCAGCTTAATTAAGTTGCCTTTTGTTTTTTAATGATGTTCCAGAACAATTTTTGCGGCAAAAATCTTCTCAAACTAACGGCCAAAGTTTCTTTATTTCCAATCAAAATCTCTCTCTTTTTCTTCGAAACAGCATTCAACAAAATAGATACACATTCTTCCGCCGACATTCCGGTCGCTTGATTGTGATCCATCACACCATGTTTTTCTCCTGAAGCTGTCAAAGCATTGGTAGAAATTGGCGTGTTAATTTTTCCAGGACAAGAAATCGTTACAAAAACATTGTTCTGAGCTTCTTCCAATGCTAAACTTTCATAAAATCCTTGCAAAGCATGTTTCGAGGCACTGTAGGCAGATCTCAAATAGAAACCAAATTTTCCTGCTATACTTGAAGTGATGACAAAATGACCAGATTTTTGTTTGATAAAATAAGGTAAAACCGCCTTTGCCAACGCAATATTTCCAAAGTAATTGATTTCCATAATTTTTCGATCAACTTCAATCGGCGTTTCAGAAACCAAAGACCGTTGACTTAACCCTCCATTATTGAAAAGAAAATCAATTCTTCCATACATTTCAATAATTTGATCCAATTTGGATGAAAAAGTTTCCATTTGTTCTAAATCCAAAGGAAGTACAAAATGTTGTGCTGAATTCTCTAGGCCATTGCAAACTTCAATTAACATCTTTTCATTGCGTGCAGATAACACGACGATTGCACCATTTTTGGCCAATGCTTCACAAGTTGCCTTACCAATTCCTGAGGAAGCGCCTGTAACCCATGCAATTTTACCTTGAAAATAGTTCATTGAAACTGAATTTAAAGAAATCAAAATTAAATATAAAATTCTGCATCAAACGAAAAAACTGATGAATATCAATTTAAAAACTAACAAAGGTCATTTCCAAAGATAGAATAAGAACAGAAATTTGTACTAAACTATAAAACGTATATTATGAGTCACACAGCAGAAAATACAGGAATTTATAAAGGAACTGAATTTAATCGCTTTGGTTTAATCAGTTTGGTCATCTTAATCATTGGATGTTTAGGTGGAATTGCAGTTGGTTTGGGTGCAATAGAAAGTATTTTATCTCTTTCATTAATATTAATCCCAACCATGTTAACATTAAGCTTATTGCTTTCTGTTTCACCAATGAAATGGATAATTAATTCGGCGTCTGTTTGTGTTATTATAGATGTCATCATGATTGTATTTTACTCAATCTATTGATGAATAGGTTAATATAGAATTAAAATGCTACAATCATAAATCAAAAAGAGAAATCTTAATCTTCATGTAGTTTATTAAGATTTTAATTTTAGTTAGTTAGAAGGAATCAAGAAATTGATTCCTTTTTTTATGAGTGATCTTAAATTATCACTTTTTATTCAACAAACAAACAGCATAAGCCTTGATTGCTTTTCCTTCTCCAAAAGAATCTACTTTTTCGTGTGTGGTTGCTTTCAAAGAAACTTCCTCACTGCTTACTTTTAAAATATTTGCAATAATTTCCATCATATCTGGTATATGTGGATTCAATTTAGGTTTTTCAAGAATAACTGTACAATCAATATTTACGACATAAAAGCCTTTTGCAGCAATTAAATCATACACTTTGGATAGTAATATTTTACTATCAATTCCTTTAAACTGAGGATCTGTATCTGAAAAATGATAACCAATATCTCTCAAATTGGCTGCTCCTAAAAGCGCATCACTTATGGCATGCAACAAAACATCTGCATCGGAATGACCAACTGCTCCAAAAGTTGAAGGAATTTCTTTCCCTCCCACCATCAATTTTAAACCATCTGACAGACGGTGAACATCAACACCAAAACCGATTCGAATATTCATCTATTCAGGAGCTGATTCATTTGATTTTGCTGATTTTCCAACTTGGAAACGCAAAGTAAAACGAACTGTATTTGCCAAAGGATTTCCTTGTCTAAGTGCCGCCAAATAAGAAATATCAATACCAATAATTTTGTATTTCAAACCAACACCTGCATTGAAATATTGACGAGAACCTTTTGTATAATGTTCATAGAAAAAACCACCTCTGATAGCGAACATATTGTTGTACCAATATTCCAATCCAGTGGCAATATTAATCTCTCTCAATTCTTCTTTGAATTTAGAACCTTTTTTGATTTCATATTTTCCACTTGCATCTTGAATATAATCTCCTTGATCATCAACAGCTAATTGCCCTGGCGCATCACCAAATGATTGCAACATTCCTGAGATAACTCCAATATTGTTATTTTTTCCTGAAATAATTTCTCCAGTAACTGCGTCTCTGATTGGAGGTGTTGGAACTAATAATTTTTGAAAATCTAGTGCCCAAGTAAGGTTGTTGAATCTGTCAAAATTCATTGTATAAGCACCACCTAACTTTAAATTCATTGGCAAAAAGTCTCTTTGGTCGGTACTCACCTCTGAATAAGCAATTTTGTTACCAATATTATTAATGGTTGCTCCTAATGAAAAAACACCTGTTTTACCTCCTAATTCAGCGTCTTCATTATAATAAACAAATGAAATATCGGAAGCTCCAGCTACACCAGCCTTACTTGTTCCGCCAGGAGTAACTAATCCTCCAGTTAAATTTGAATAAGCGAATTTACCATTGATTCCAATACTAAACTTATCAGCCAATTTGAAAGCATAACCTCCTGCAAACTCAAATTCTGAAGGTTTATCATCCCTAATTTTAGTACCAGAGTTATCTGTGAAAGTAATCTCTCCTAGACTAAAATAACGCAACGCCGCCGTAACAGCATGACGAGTTCCAATTCTTTTATAACCAGAAACATAAGACAAGGACATATCGTTTGTTAATTGACGCAACCAAGGAGTGTATGAAACACTTACTTCACCATCATCTTTTGCAAAATTCAACATGGCAGTATTCCAATAAATTGAATGCGAATTAGCACTCAATGCTGTACCTGCATCGCCCATTGCTCCTGCTCTTGAATCAGGAGTAATACTTAAAAACGGCATGGCTGTGGTAATTGTGTTTAACTGCAAATCTTTATTAGACGCTCCCGAACTATTTGGTTGTGCCAACAGAATTGCTGGCATTGAAAATAACAAAATGAACCCTGTTTTTTTTAACATAAATGTGATATAAATCGAATCAGAAAACAAATATACGCAAAACCAAAACTTTTATTGTACTTATTACTTTAATAAAACTAATTTTTCTATTTTTTCAGCAACATCTCCATTTGGGTTTTTTACAGAAATTTTATAAACATAAACACCCTTTCCAATTTGATCCCCAAAATCATCTCTACCATCCCAATCAACTCCTTCAGTTCTAAAACCTTGTGTTCGCACTGCTTGATTGATTGTTTTAACTAACTTTCCAGAAACTGTAAAAATTTGAATTTGTGCGTCTAAACTTTCACATACTTGATTGTGTTCAAAGAAAAACTGTGTTTTAGTTGTAAATGGATTTGGATAATTTAAAACGTGATCGAGAGCAATTGCTTGTTTTTCAACTACTGTGAAATTAATAGTAGTTTCAGATGAATTATTGTTTACATCCCAAATTTTAAAAGTCAATGTGTGATTCCCAACTGATAGACCCGAAAAATCATAGGACACCTTTCCGCTTTGGTATGAGTCTAAATTGGCAGTATAATAATCATTTAACACAATAGGATCGGAAGTATTATTATCTAAAATAGCAACAATATCATGTCCAATTCCATTTCCAACTGTATTCACTCCGTTTTCATCAAAAACTTCAGCAATTAATTTAGGATTTTCATCTGTTAAGCCTCCAGTCACAAAATTTTGATCATTTAAATATAACTCGACTGTTGGTGCCACATTGTCATTTAATCCTGCAGCATTCAATCCACCCACAATAAATCTTTTGTCCTCACCAAAAGCATCTTCGGAAGTGTTATTGGCGTAATATGAAATCTTTCCATTGCCATAGGCATAATTAATATCTTTTGGTACTACAAATGTAAATTCGAAATAACCATTTTTAATAGAGGTTTTCCCCTTATACATTGAATTTCTTTGTGTTGAAAATTCAATAATTGGTGAGGAAGGATCTTGTGCTAAGGTTTTTCCAATTTTTGGTTTATCAAAGACAGTAGGAGATAAAACACCATCATAATTGCTCAGAATGTTTCCATTAAAATCTTCAATGTGACCTTTAATATTCATTTTACTTAGTGCTTCAATGGTATCGTTTACCAAAAATGGACTCAAATGATTAATACTATCAGTAACTATCTTGAAAGTTGGCAAAGCAATTTTGAGCGCCGGATCACCTATTAAAGTAAAACTTCTTTTGTTAACTCCTTCATTGGTGGCATTTTTTGTTCTTCGCATAATTTCACCAAAAGTCAATGGCTGAAACATATTATCTCTTTGAAAAGCATTCTCATAAAACCTTTCGCCTGTGGTTGAGTTTACATCAAAATAGACAGATCTTGTAGTTGTCATAAGCGCAATAGCTCCTCCATCCGGATTCAATGAAACCCATTCACCAGCAGAAACCCTGCTTGGATCATCATACTTAGTAAACTCACAGGTGGCAGAAACAAATAGATTCATTTTTGTCAAATTTGTCCAAGTCAAAATTTGCGGAATGGTTATAATTCTTTCCAATGCGGCTCCAGCTTCACCTCCATGACCAACATAATTTACCACTAGAGCACCACGTTGTACTCGATTTGAAATTGCATCATAAACTTCAGGATATCTTTGTCCACCTGCACCAGAAACTTGCACAAATGCATCACAATAAAGTTTGTCTGCATTCATTTCAGGATGATTGGTGGTGACTTCTTCATATTGTGGCTCACAATCTTCCCTCACGAAATATCCGCCTTCCTCATCATCTGCTATTTGCACATAGTTCAATCTCCAATCTCCAAAAGTTCCATCTACATTTGAATTTCCTGAACAACAATCTGTACTGGTATTCATTAAATTAGCTCCATTGGTCATGTAAATTTCAATTTTGTCCACCTGTTCTTTCGCAATTTGGGCAGAAGAAATCAACAATCTACCTACACCAATGTCCATTGCGTCAGCATTTGCAAGAGACTCATTGTCATCCATCATACCAAAATAATCATCTGTAACCAAAGCATCTATATGATTTTCAGAATTCATCACTTGGTAGGTAGGAATATAATTTACATTGGAAACAATTCCTTTCGGGTCGTAAGTTCCATCACCGAATAACAGTAAACTTTTAGGCATTAAATCTGGATTCCCATTTGCTCGATCATAAAACATTTTTGCAAACCATTTTATTGCTGTCACATCTAAGGTACCAGAAGAAAACTCATTATATACTTGCTCTGTGGTAACAACATGCACTAAAAGTCCTTCTGATCTATGTAAATTAGCTAATCTTTCAGCTTGATCTTTAAAAACACCAGGAGTAACAATTAGTAAATCTGCATAAGTGAGCGCGTGAAGATTTTGAGGTGCAACTTGACCAATAAATGATGGTGTCAAAAAATTAGACCCATTTGAAATAATAAATGTTTTCAATGAATCAGTACTTGTTACAAATGAAAATTGATTTCCATTCAAACTTCCTATTTCAAGCACTGGCTTTTGTCGATTGGTCACATTCCAAATAAAACAATTAGAAGAAATATTGGAAACTTGAAACTCACTAATCTTTCCTGCTCCCACAGAAATCAAATCTCTAAAATACATTTGATTTCCGTTTAAACTCAACCCAGCCCTCGCATTTAATTCAATTTTATCTAAATAAGTCATCACAGAAGGACTGCTTCTATTTATAGTTACCGTTAATGGCATAGATGATTGTGGTGTTAAATCTTCAAAAGTTTTTTCAACCCTTGCATAATCAGCAGACACCGTTTGTAAATTGAAACTATTTAACATTTCAGATCCAATAGTAAATTGTGCTGTATTTACACCTCCACTTGGATTAGAAGCCAATGAAACTCTAAATTTTGCAGGCGCAGTTGTAACCACATTGGGAATACTGAACGCAAAAGTTTTACTCAACTCTTCATCAAATAAATCACCATACCATCTTTGTCCACCGCCAACCAAAGATTTCAATTCTTGCTCATAAATAGAAAAGTAATTAAAAGTATTTACAATTTGATTCGGAATTTCAATAGAAGCCTCATTTTGAATCCTTGCCGGTGGATCATTTTCTGAAATTCTAATAAAGTAACAAGAAACTCCACTGTATGGATTCATTTCTCTTTGAAATTCTGCTCCAACATTGGCAATTCTGTTAGGTCCCCAAGCATGAAAAAGAATATAATCATTTGCATCAAAGGAACCATCACTTTCTCCAATAACTTGTATATCGTTTTTAACCAAATCGTCTGGTCTAAAAACACTATTTAATTCTGGCAATTTACCGTTTCCATTTCCATAAATATTTATATGTTGCGGATTCAAATTGGAAACATCAATTCCCAAGGAAGCTAGAAAGGCTCTGTCTATTTTATAAATACCATCTTGATTAACAGAAATTTTATACCATTTACTATTTATATCACCTAAAACTGATGATCCTACAAAATCCTTTTTTGAAACTGGCATCTCTTTTGGCTCAATTTGCACATTAAAGCTGGCAATCCTCTTTATCGCTCCATTTAGTTTGACAAATGGAAACATAGAAACGTGTACAAATTTTTCAAGACGCGAACTGTTTACCGATGAGAAAATTTCAGGTTCTTCTGGTACGACAATACTATTAAATGTTAAAAATGTTAAATCTTCATTAGTAGCATTGTAAAATGTTAAATTACCAACATTTATAGAATAATTGGAATAAGTACCCACTTTCGACTGCCAAGCAAAATATGGAGTCTTGCCATTGTAACCTTGATTCTTAATAGAAGGTAAAGCAAATTCCTGGTCATCCACAACAACCTTTTTTGATGCATCCCACGGTATTACAACATCATAGGAGCTAATTTGAGCTATTAAATTTCCATTAACTAAGATTAAAATCAAAGTAAATGAAATGTAAAATAATAATCGAGAGTTGGTAATATTTAAATTCACTTTCATACAACAAATGTCAGTATTTTGGATTACATATTCATCAAAAACGTATGCAACATTCATTTATTGCTACTGAATTATCATTTAAGTAGCTTCAATTTGTTTTTTTTTTGTAACATTGTCGTGAAAATTGCGTTCTAGTACTAATTTGCTATTATTCAGAATTGAATGAAAAAACTTAAATACTTAGTAATCATAATGATTGGCCTTACCTGTAAAAACGAGGTTCTTGGACAAGATCCAACGTTTACACAGTTCTATGCCAACCCTATTTATTTGAACCCAGCATTTGCTGGAACAAATAGATGTGCACGATTTGGACTAAACTATAGAAATGAATGGCCCAGATTATCTGCAAATTATGTAACTTACAGTGCATCATATGATCAATACTTCAAAACTATCTCTGGAGGTTTTGGTGTTTTAGCAACACATGATCAACAAGGACAAGGAACAATCAATACATCTATGCTTGGTTTGGTTTATTCTTATCACTTAAGGGTAACAAACAAATTTACTATGCTATTTGGTGCTCGAGCTGCTTGGTATCAAAAATTCTTAGATTGGGATAAATTAAAATTTGGAGATATGATTGATCCTCGCAGAGGATTTATTTACAAAACTGGTGATGTTCAAAGAGGTGGTTCAAGAGGATTTTTTGATGCATCTGCGGGAATAGCAGGATTTTCTAAAAGCTTTTTCTTTGGAGTTGCTGCACATCATTTAAATATGCCAGATGAATCCATGATTTTAGGAACTAATTCTCCTTTACCAATTAGATTGACAGGTCACATGGGAGCTGAAATTAAATTGGGTGGTAAATCAAAATACATGAATACTACTTCAATCATGCCAAATGTGATATTCCAATACCAACAAGGTTTTATGGAAATAAACATTGGTACTTATGTAAAATATGGTTCTTTCACAGCTGGTGCATGGTTCAGAAATAGAGATGCATTCATTTTAGCATTAGGAGTTAATACAGGTACATTTAAAATAGGTTATAGTTATGATGTAACTGTTTCCACATTAAACAATGGAATTTCTGGTGGTTCACATGAAGTTTCACTAGGCTATAATGTGAATTGTAAGAAAACAGGTCCGAGATGGAGAACAATTTCTTGTCCTTCATTTTAAAAAAAATGTAACTTTTATTTTAAATTACGTTTATGCAAGTAACTTTGCAAAATTAGAACAATGAAAAAACAACCAATAAATATGAAAATGCTTCGAATTTCAGCTTTAGCTATTTTAGCAATTGCTTTGGTCACTGCATGTTCTCGCGAAAGTTCAGGTTCAACTGGATGGGAGTACAATAATCCAAATGTTGGAGGATTCCAAAAATTTCCTTTCATGGATCAAGAAACTGGTCCAGGTTTATTATTAGTAGAAGGTGGAACATTTACAATGGGACGCGCTGAACAAGATGTGATGTTTGATCACAACAATAGACCAGCTCGTGTAACTGTTTCTTCATTTTATATGGATCAAACAGAGGTTACTAACTTTTACTGGTTAGAATACTTGTATTGGATTCACCGTGCTTATGGAGAAACTTACCCAATGGTATACAAAAATGCTTTGCCAGACACACTTTGCTGGAGATCTCCATTGTCATTTAATGAAAAATATGTAGAATATTATTTGCGTCACCCAGCTTATAGAGATTATCCAGTTGTTGGTGTTTCTTGGTTGCAAGCAAACGATTATTGTAAATGGAGAACTGACAGAGTAAATGAATATATTTTAATTCGTGAAGGAATATTGTCATTTAATACTGAACAAGAAAACGAAAATACTTTTGATACTGAAGCTTATTTAGCTTCTCAATATGCAAGTGAAGAAGGAAAAGAAGGTGTACTTAGAAATACACAAGATTTAGATCCATCAAATGCAAACGGTAAACAATTGGCTACTCGAATCATTAGAATGGAAGATGGAATCTTGCTTCCTAGATACCGCCTACCAACTGAAGCTGAATGGGAATTTGCTTCATACGGTTTAATTGGAAATCTAGAACCAGGTTCAGAAGTAATTACTGACCGAAAAATCTATCCATGGGATGGTCACTGGGTAAGACAAGATGATGCAACTTTTCAAGGTGAAATTCGTGCCAACTTTGTACGAGGACGCGGAGATTATATGGGGGTTGCTGGTCAATTGAATGACAAAGCGGACGTAACTGCTCCAGTTGAATCTTACTGGCCAAATGATTACGGTTTGTACAACATGGCAGGAAACGTTTCTGAATGGGTAATGGATGTTTACCGTCCAATGTCTTCTGAAGATTTTGATGAATTCAGACCTTTCCGTGGTAACGTATTCAAAACTAAACAATTGAACAATCAAGGTATTACAGATACTAAGAATGCTCAAGTTTTGTATGATGTTCATGGTATGAAAGAATACATCAATGAGTTTGAAAGAGTTCGATACCAACGTATTTCTGCTACAAAGCATGATATCAATGATACTGTAATTCCTGCAGGAATTATGATGAGAAATGCATCAAGAAATCCAGAAAAAAGAGGAGCTGCTCCAGATCCATATTACACATCTCACAAAAACACCAAAGATTCAATGGAATTGAAGTTGTTGAGAGAATTAAATGTGATTTTAGATTCAGCAATTTCTTTAAAAAACGACAAAGACGAAGTAGCTTCTTCTTTAATTGTTCAAGAACTTATCATGGATGAAATCTTTGTAGATAGATTACGTGAAGGTGCAAATGGTGATGAATATGCATACGAGATTATTACCATCTTAAGACAAGGATTCGCTTCTTTCATTACAAATACTCCAGGGAAATTAAAATACAGAAATGTAGTAGAGGAGGAAAATATTGGAAGATTGAACTATAGAAAAGATGATTATATCGATCATTTGGATGGTGACATTGAAAGTTCTATCTACTTTGACAATGATGATCGCAAAAATGCAATTAATCAAGCTGAAAGAGATCCAAACTTGGTAATGTACCAAAATGAGTATGAGACTTACAGTTTACAAGGAACGTTAATCAAACCAGGAGACAGAACTTCATGGCCAACAACTTTAGTTTCAGACAAATCCAGAGTTTACAAAGGTGGTTCTTGGAAAGACAGAGCTTATTGGTTAGTCGGTTCAAATAGAAGATTCTTAGACGAAGATCAATCTACCGCAACCATCGGATTTAGATGTGCCATGGATCGAGTTGGAAGTCCAACTGGATTGAATTATGGCAAAAAAGAAAAGAAAAAGAAGAAAAAATAACTTCAATATAATTTTAAAACCCATCTTTAAGGTGGGTTTTTTTATGCGATATAAATATGAACTTTGAACTATTTTACGAAACAACTGGAATTTGTACTGATACAAGAAACATACAAAAAGACAGTTTATTCATTTGTTTGAAAGGTGCAAATTTTAATGGAAATGAATTTGCAGAAAAAGCAATAGATGCAGGTGCAAAATATGTAATTGCAGACGAAAAATTATTTCAAAACAATGATAAAATATTTTTAGTCGAAAATTCGCTTGAATTTCTTCAAAAATTAGCAAATTTCCACAGAAAGAAATTTAATTTTCCAATTATAGGAATTACAGGGAGTAATGGCAAAACAACAAGCAAAGAATTAATTGCAACTGTTTTATCAAAAAAATACCACGTTCATTATACATTAGGAAATTTAAATAATCATATTGGAGTACCTATTACCCTACTTCAACTAAATGATAATCATGAGATTGCGATCATTGAAATGGGTGCTAACAAATTTCATGACATCCAAGAATTATGTACTATTGCTGAACCAACACATGGAATTATCACCAATATTGGAATGGCTCATTTAGAAGGATTTAAGAATTTTGAAGGCGTACTAAAAACAAAATTAGAACTTTACGATTCAATTTCAAGCAAAAATGGATGCGTTTTTGTTAATAATGATGATCCGATTTTAACCGAAAATCTCCCAAAAAATGTAGAAATTGTCACATATGCCTCAGAAAAAAAGGCTACAATTAGTGGAGAATTACTGTCTCTTTCCCCATTTGTTGAAATGAATTGGAAAAAAAGTGACTTTATTTCCGAAAAAATCCAGACACAAATGATTGGGAAATATAATTTTTACAATTTTTTAGCCGCCATTTGCATTGGAAATTATTTTGGAGTAGAATCAAGTGAAATTTCAGAGGCTATTGCAGAATATTCTCCTTCAAATAATCGTTCTCAAATTCAAAAAACCGTAAAAAACACACTAATTCTTGATGCTTACAATGCAAATCCAACCAGCATGAAATCAGCTTTAGAAAGTTTTGCATTAGTTGATCATGCAGACAAATTTGTCATTTTAGGCGATATGTTTGAATTGGGTGATGAATCATCAAAAGAGCACCAAAAAATAGCGGATTTAATCCAAAATTTAGATCTAGAAGCAATTTGTATTGGAAAACAATTCAAGGGAGTCCTAGGTAATCAAAAGACCAAAATTCAATCGTTTGAAAGCAAAGTGGAAGCATCAAACTACATTCAAAATCTAAATCTAACGCATAAATTGATTTTACTAAAAGGATCTAGAGGGATTGGATTAGAAAGCATTGTTCCATTTTTATAAAATATGAAAACAGCATTAATACTGGGAAGTAGTGGTTTAACCGGAAGTTTTATACTTGAAAAACTAATTATTGACACTGATTTTGACAAAATTATTCTTCTAAATAGAAAGCAATCTGGGCTTGTAAACCCAAAAATTGAAGAAATTATTACTGATTTTAAAGAAGAAATTAATTTTGAATCCATAGCAAAAATTGATTCTATCTTTTCATGTTTGGGAACAACGAGAAAAAAAACTCCCGATTTAAGTCAATATCGTGAAATAGAAATTGAAATTCCCTATAAAATTGCCAAAATAGCCTTGAAAAAAGGACTTCAATCGCTTCATTTTATCTCAAGCGTAGGTGCATCTAGCAAATCTTCCAATTTTTACCTCAAAATTAAAGGAGAATCGGAAGAAAAATTGGCTTCACTAAACATCCCACATTTACATATTTATCGACCTTCTTTGCTTATCGGACATAGAAAAGAAAATCGGTTAACAGAGCGAATTTTCATGTTTATCATGCCGATTTTTAATCCATTTATGATCGGAAATGCTTCCAAATACAAAACAATGCAAATAGAAAACCTATCTAAATCAATGATTCAGATAGATAAAATAACTACTAAAATTGGTGCTGAAATTCATGAATATGAAAGTATCATGAAAAATATAAAATAAAAAAAGTCCCAAATTCAATTGAACTTGGGACTTTTAAAAATCGATTTGGAAATACTAATCTGCCAATAAATTTCTAGATATTACTATCTTCTGAATTTCAGAAGTACCTTCATAAATTTGAGTAATTTTCGCATCACGCATCAATCTTTCAACATGGTATTCTTTTACGAAACCATATCCTCCGTGGATTTGAACAGCTTCAACAGTTTGTTCCATAGCTACTTTAGAAGCATACAATTTTGCCATAGCACCTGATTGATCGTAATTTCTTCCGGCGTCCTTATCAGCAGCAGCTTTCATTACTAACATTCTAGCAGCTTCGATTTCCGTAGCCATATCAGCCAATTTGAAAGCAATTGCTTGGTGGTGATAAATTTCTTTACCAAAGGCTTTTCTTTGTTTAGAATAAGCAACAGCCAATTCCATAGCACCTGAAGCAATTCCCAATGCTTGTGAAGCGATTCCAATGCGTCCTCCAGACAAAGTTTTCATTGCGAATTTGAATCCGAATCCATCTTCACCAATTCTATTTTCTTTAGGAACTTTTACGTCATTAAATAACAACGTATGTGTATCACTTCCTCTGATTCCAAGTTTATCTTCTTTTGCACCTACGATGAAACCTTCCATTCCTCTTTCAACAATAAATGCATTAATTCCTCTGTGACCAGCTTCTACATTTGTTTGCGCAATCACTAAATAAGTCGATGCAGATGAACCATTTGTAATCCAGTTTTTTGTACCGTTCAACAAATAGTAATCTCCCATGTCAATCGCAGTAGTTCTTTGCGAAGTTGCATCAGAACCAGCTTCTGGCTCAGACAAACAGAATGCACCAATTTTTTCACCAGTTGCTAACGGAACTAAATACTTTTGTTTTTGCTCTTCATTTGCAAATTTTTCTAATCCCCAACAAACCAATGAATTGTTTACGGACATACAAACAGAAACAGAAGCATCTACTTTTGAGATTTCTTCCATTGCAATGGCATAAGAAACAGTATCCATACCGCCTCCACCGTATTTTGGGTCAACCATCATACCCATAAAACCAAGTTCTCCCAATTGCTTGATTTCTTCAGCAGGGAATTTTTGTTGGTTATCACGCTCGATAACACCAGCTTTTAAAACATTTTGAGCGAAATCTCTTGCCGCTGTACGAACAGCAATTTGTTCTTCTGTCAGTTCAAAATTCATATTATTATATAGTTTATTTTTATTCTTAATATAATCGGTTGTAAATTTAAACTTAATATTTTATTTTTCCACTTTCTAATTGACTTATGATAACATATAATATTATCGGATTAATGTCAGGCACCTCTTTAGATGGTTTAGACATTGCATTAGTAAGATTGTTTTACCATTCAAACAACACTTGGACATTCGAATTGGTTCAAGCGGAGACTTTTTCATATCCGCAAGAAATTACGGAAAAATTAAGTATTTCAACGCAACTGACTGCGATACAATTATTCAAACTTGACAAAGAATTGGCAAAAAAAATGGGTGAATTTGTCAATATTTTCATTCAAAAAAACAAATTTGATAAAAATGGCATCGATTACATTTCCTCTCATGGCCATACAGTGTTTCACCAGCCTGAGAATGGATTTACTGTTCAAATTGGTTGCGGAACAACAATTGCTGCAATTACTGGTATCAAAGTAGTCAATGATTTCCGAACAAAAGATGTCATTCACGGCGGACAAGGTGCACCTTTAGTTCCGATTGGTGACTTTGAATTATTCAATTCCGAAGCAGAATCTTTTTTAAATATTGGTGGAATTTCAAATATTTCATTCAAAAAAAATGGAAAAATAACAGCTTTTGATTGTTCACCTGGAAATCTACCTTTGAATAAACTCGCACAAAACAAGGGGTTGAATTATGACAAAGATGGAATATTGGCGAAATCAGGTGAAATAAACTTTTTCCTTTTGGATCTACTAAATAATTTGCCCTACTATTCAGAGAATGGTCCTAAATCACTCGGCACAGAATGGCTTGAGAGCGAATTCTATCCACTCGTAAAATTTGATAGAGACATCGAAAATAATTTGAGAACAATTATTGAACATGAAGCCATTCAAATCAGCAATATTCTCAATAAAAACGATTTAAATTCCGTTTTTATTACTGGTGGAGGCGCTTTGAATAATTTTTTAATTGAAAGGATTGGACATTATTTTGAAGGTAAAATCATACTTCCTGAAAGAAAAATCATCGAATTCAAAGAAGCCATTGTATTTGCATTTTTGGGTGCATTATACGCCGAAAATCTGCCAAATTGCCTGAAAGATGTCACCGGAGCGGATCAAAATGTTTGCGGCGGTGTGCTTCATTTACCTTAAAATTAGCACCTAAAATAATATTTAGAAACCATTTAAATTGGAGTTGTTTTTAGGCTTTCTTCGAGATAGTTTACTAAATTTGTACCACATGAAAATCGAAAAAAGATGAAAGATTTACTCGAAAAATTCGAGA
>JBFYPS010000266.1:0-12552 GCA_041303135.1 Crocinitomicaceae bacterium
CGCTTACAATTATAGCAATAAGTTTAGGCTGGATAAAATTCATTAATGGAATTAGTCCTTTGATTTTTGGTATTTCGTTTTTGGCAATGACAACTGCGATGCATCTTATCAAAAACAATCAAAGAAAACTAAAATGGTTCTCGTTTTCTTTAGCACTTATTGGTTTTTTAATTCTCTCAATGGCTACTTTAAAAATATTGGAATTGAAGGACTTTTGGTCTTTTGGATTAATTATGCTTTCAACTTCAATTTTATTTGGCTTATTTAATCAAATTCAGATAGTTACAAATCCTAAAGGAAAGTTTTTAAATTTAGGTTTATTATTGACATCGTTACTATTATGTTTGTTGATTTTGGTTGCAATGAAAATCGAAAATCCAACTTTTTACTCTTTAGGGAAAGTGGTCTTAGCTATATTTTCCATTTTTATGCTAATTGGAAGTCTAATCAAACCAAAAGAAATCAATTCCTGATCTTTACTAGTCAACAATTTCTTTCACTCTTCCTACTTCACCAGTTTCCAACCTTACTTTAATTCCATGCGGATGATTGGGTGAATTGGTCAAAATATCTTTCACAATACCTTCCGTTAAAAATCCTGTTCGCTGATCCAACTTTAGAACAATCTTAACTTCCATTCCTTTTTCTATATTTTTTCTAATTCTATGACTCATGTTCTTTTTATTGAACTAAAATTAATCTTTATTGATTAGTCCAACATAAATTTTTAAAAAAGTTGCAAAATATTAAACTTTATTAAAAATCTTTTTAACTTTGTTCAAATTAAAATCAACAATATGACTTTAATCAAAAAATTACCCCTTAGTTGTCCGAGCTGTGAATCATTGCTTTCTGTGAATCGAATGCATTGTAAATCTTGTGAAACTAATGTTGAAGGATCTTACGAATTGCCGCTTTTGGCTCAATTAAATGGTGAAGAACAAAAATTTGTTATTTCCTTCTTAAAATCAAGTGGAAGCATCAAAGAAATGGCAAGTCAAATGGGCATGAGTTACCCAACTATGAGAAACATGCTTGATGATTTAATCGAAAAAGTTAAAACCCTTGAAAACAAATAATATGATACAAAAATTATTCAATCCTTTCGTTCAAATTGCAGGTTCAAAGTCTTTGATTCTTGGATTGGCGTTTTTACTGCTGAGTTCAACTTTAGCGGCTTTTTTCAATACGAGATTTGACGGCATCTTGGATGCGCACTACACTAAAAATCAGAGTTTTTATGTCTCTTACTTTGATAGTTTAATTAATATTTCAGTGATTTCGCTAATTTTTTATGCTTTTGGTGCTGCCTTAAGCAAAGGGAGAACAAGATTTATCGATGTCATTGGAACGACTACACTAGCAAGATTTCCACTTTTTGTGATTCCGCTCTTTAATATTCAAAATCAAAGTGGATTGATTGGTGAAAAAATCATACAAAGTATCACTAAACCAAAAGCTATTCAACTTTCTCAATTTGAATGGATTTTTCTAGTCTTTTCTGGAATTATTTCATTGTTATTGATTATTTGGTACATCGTTTTGTTATTCAAAGCATATAAAATCTCCACTAATTTAAAAGGAGCAAATTTGATCGTCAGTTTTATTCTGGGATTAATCATTGCCGAAATAGTATCCAAAATTATAATTTATCAATTATGAAAAATTTGTTTTTTATCACTGCACTATTAGTTTCATCTTCTTCTTTTAGTCAACAATTTGAAGGAGATTGGACTGGGAAAATACTTATTCAAGGATTTCCTTTGACACTTGATTATCATATTTCAAAAAATGAAAATGGTTTTTCTGCAACAATGGATAGTCCAGATCAAAAATCTTTTGGAAATAAGGTAAAAGAGGTAATTGTGTTAGGCAATGAAATCAATTTAAATTTCCCGGAATACAAAATATTCACAAAATTAAGATATAAAAATGATTCATTGATAGGGGTTTACGATCAGTATGGCAAAGATTATCCTTTATCTATGTCGAGAAAAACAGCGGAATCAATAGGAATCAATAGACCTCAAGAACCCAAAGCGCCTTTCGATTATCACATTGAGGAAGTCAAATTTAAGAATACAAAAGACCAAATATCACTTGCTGGAACTTTCACTTATCCAAATGGAGATGGGCCTTTTCCGACGGTAATTCTTATTAGTGGTTCTGGTGGACAAAATCGCGATGAAGAAATATTTAATCACAAACCTTTTTGGGTAGTTGCTGATTATTTTGCCAAAAATGGCATTGCAACTTTAAGATATGATGACAGAGGAATAGCACAATCAGAAGGAAATTTTGCAACTTCAACATCCGCAGACTTTGCCGAAGATGCCAAAGCAGGAATCGAATTTTTAAAGCTACATCCAAAAGTAAACTCTTTAAAATTGGGTATTGTTGGTCACAGTGAAGGAGGAATGATTGCGCCAATGGTTGCTGCATCTGATAGTTCAATTGGATTTATCATTCTATTGGCAGGACCAGGAATTTCGATTGATGAATTGATGTTATTGCAAAATATTGAGGTCTCCAAAGCAAATGGTTTGTCAAAATCAATGATCGAACAGAATTCAACACTCAATCAAAAATGTTATGAAATTATAAAAACAGAAAAAGATTTATCGAAAACAAAAACAAAATTAGATAAACTATTTGCGAAAAGTGAGATGTCAGAAATTGACATTCAAAACACCATAACTCTCATTACTTCGCCTTGGTTTAGGTATTTTATTCAATACGAACCAAGTATTGCTTTAGAAAAGGTTAAATGTCCTGTATTGGCGCTCAACGGAGATAAAGACATACAAGTAACGGCAAAAGAAAATTTAGCTGGAATTGATGCTTCATTGAAAAAAGCAGGGAATCAAAATTATGAGGTGAAATTGGTTGAAAATAAAAACCATTTGTTTCAAACAACTCAAAAATTAGGTATTGACGAATATATGGAAAATGAAGAATCCTTTGCTCCAGATGTATTGAAATTGATGCTTGACTGGATACAAAAAATCAGATAAATTCATTGACTTCAATCGAATAATTCTATATCTTTGGTCGAGTTTAAAAATCATCTTATGGTTAAGGAAGCAACATTCGGAGCAGGCTGTTTTTGGTGTATTGAAGCATGTTATCAAAATTTAGAAGGAGTGATTTCTGTTACTTCAGGTTATTCAGGCGGAGCATTAGAAAATCCAACATACAAGCAAGTTTGTGAAGGAAATACTGGTCATGCAGAAATTGCAAGAATAGTTTACGATGACGAACGAATCTCATTTGATGAATTATTGGAAGTTTTCTGGTTTGTGCATGATCCAACACAATTAAACAGGCAAGGAAATGACATTGGCACACAATACAGATCAGTCATTTTCTACCACGATGAAATTCAGAAAGAATTGGCCGAAAAATACAAGCAAAAATTAACTGAAGATCAAGTTTGGGATAAACCAATTGTTACTTTGGTTGAACCCTTGATAAATTACTATCCAGCGGAAGATTATCACAACAACTATTTTGCTTTGAATCCAGAAAATCCATATTGCAATGCCGTTGTAAGGCCGAAAGTTGAGAAATTTAGAAAGGTTTTTTCTAGTCGATTGAAGGACTAGTTTGTCGTCGTTTCAATTTTTGGTTCTTTCCAAATTTCGCATGAAATAGATCTGTGGTCAGAAAAGACATCTTTTTGAACTTTGAAATTTGCAGAGTGTAATTTTTTAGAATGAAAGATGTAGTCTATTCTTCCTGCCGGAACTTTTCCCGCATAGGTCACTCCTATCCCACTAGCAGAATTTCTGAATGCATCAGTATACTTGCTATAAAATGTATTGTAACAATACGATAAGGGTGTATCGTTGAAATCTCCGCAAATAACTACTTCATAAGGACTTTGCTCCATGTGTTCCACCACTCGTTTTGCTTGATCGGCTCTTTTCGGAAAAGCGATTCTCAATTTATCAATCATCAAACGCGCAGTAGATTTCATTTCTCCAGCTTGTTCTTTTCCATCTCCAAAAAGCGCATAATCATCTTTTTGAAATTTGATTGACTGTAAATGCACATTGTAAATCCTGAATGTATCAATACCTTTTACTATATCAGCGAAAATGCAATAATTATTGTCTTTATTTTCAGGATCATCGAAAATTACATCACCTCTTGCAATCATTGGATACTTTGAAAACATGGCTATTCCAAAATTTTGTCTTCCGCTTAATTTGTGAGAATATCGCTCATGGAAAAAAGGCGTTTTCAACAAAGTTGTTAATGTATCTCGAGTCGGAAAAACGGTAGGTTTATCTTGGTGATAAAACTCTTGAAAACAAACAACATCGGCATCAGCTTCTTCTAAATATTTGAAAATTGCATTTCTATTGGCGTATTTATTTTCTTCATAATTATATAAATCAAATAAACGCACATTGTAACTTAGAAGCTTTAAAGTTTCAGTATTTTCTGGTAAAACCTCTTTTCCAAATGGCAAAGAAATCATTCTGAAATGTAATTTTCCACCTATTAAAATAACGAGTGAAACAACAAAAAACCACCGAGATTTTTTGAATCCCCAAAAAGCCAATAAAACAAGACTGCAAATTATTATGACTGGATAAGCTAGACCAAAAAAAGGCAGAGGCCAAAAGGTAGAAGGATGAACAAAAGGACATAAATAAGCCAATAGCAATCCAATCAAACAGAAAATGGTTGCAAACTTCATAATTGAAGAGAATAACGCTATTTTGCGATTGGTATCAGCCATTCTTACTTTGATTAAACAAAAAGTCTTTTTCAGCTTTCGTTAAAGATTCATATCCAGATTTAGAAATTTTGTCCAAAATTGCGTCTGTTTTATCTTGTCTTGCTTTTTTCTCAGCATTGAACTCATAATCTGTTTTTCCTCCACGTTTAACAGTCATTTTGGGCTTTTTGGGACCAAAAAAAGATTTCAATTTATCAAAAAAACCATCCATAAATATTTCAATTCTATTTAAAAAATGTCTTGAACTTTGAGGATTATTGATTGAAAGAATTCCAAAAAATGCACCTCCCACATGCGCAAAATGAGCTGTTCCATCGTTATTTGCAAGACTGAACAAATCATATGTCATGTAAGCCAATGCTAAAATAAACAAACGTACTGGTAAAACACCAAAAAGATTTACTTGAATATTTGGGCGATAAAAAGCTAACGCAACAAAAATGGCCATAATGGATCCTGATGCACCAACTATAACTGTTGGTTGATTTACTAAAGTTGGGAAAATTTCGTGTGCAATAATTTCAAATAGTCCTCCGGCAATTCCACCGAAAATATAGATGTACAATAATCTTTTAGGACCAAAAAAGGATTCTAACATTTGACCTGAGAAATACAGAAACAACATGTTAAAAAGTAAATGTATTATTCCAAAATGGGCAAAAATACTCGTAAATAATCCCCATGGTTTATATAAAAGTCCATTAAAATTGGCTTCAAGCGCAAAAATTGAATCTAAATAAGATCCATCATTTCCTGATAATTTACTCAAAACAGTTAATAATCCAATTAATAGAAAAACTGCTGCGTTGATGAAAATCAATTTCATGTGCATGCCACCGTTTTTGTAACGGTACTTTAAATCTTCAATTAAATTATGATCACTTTGCATAACTATTAATAAAATGATTTACGATTTCTATTCCAAATAAAAACAAAGATAAATCCGATTACAGCACCGCCAACATGTGCTAAATGTGCCACATTATCTCCTTGAATTTGTTGGAAACTCAAATATAGTTCAACTAAAAAGTATCCCCCAATTAAATACTTTGCTTTGATTGGCATGGGGAAAAACATCATTTGCAATTCTGTATTTGGAAACAAATACGCAAATCCTGCCATGATTCCAAAGATTGCACCCGAGGCTCCTACCATAGGAGTATAAGATTTTTGCATAAACGATTCAATCAAAGGAATATCTGAGTCATTTCTGATAGCGAAATCAATTTGATCTGTTAAATATCCAGTGAGTTCACCCATAGAATAGCCTAAATGCATCAATTGATCTTTTACTTTCCAAAGTTCATAAGCGCCCAAAAAATTGTAAAAAACAAACGCGCCAATGGCACAGGACATATAAAAGAACAAGAATTTTTTTGGTCCCCACACCTTTTCTAAAATGGATCCAAACATCACTAAACCGAACATATTGAAAACCAAATGAAAAATCGATTCTTGCGAATGCATGAAGAAATGTGTTGCTACTTGATATGGCTGGAAAAGAGGACTATTCACATAGTGAGCACCTAAAATTGGAATCAAATCAGTGCCTTGAATTTTGAAAATGAATGTCACAATAAAAAAAAGCACATTGATAATCAATAAGTTTTTTGTGACGTTTGGCAAATTATTTAATGAATTAAACATACTAGAATTTTTGTAAAATATCAGACGATAAAATGGTGTTCAAAATTAACTTCCCTTTGGGTGAATATTGATGTTCAGTACATTGAAAGAGACTTTCAAGCAATTGGTTTGCAGTTTCATTATTCCAATTACTTTTTTGTCTAACAGCAGCCGAAGCAATCGCAGAGACAATTTTATGTGCTATTTCTCCTTTGTCGATTTGCGATAAACCTAAATTGACATGTAAATTATTGATAGACTCTTGAATATTTTCCTCCGTCAAATGTGCTGGAACACCTTGAATATTGAGTCCAGTTTCAGCAATTTCCCAATTGAACCCGAGTCGTTCCAGGGTCTTTTGATTTTCCTCCCAAATCATTTTTTCGGCGGGAGAAATTTCAAAACTGAGCGGAAACAATAATTGTTGCGAAGGAACAGATTGATAAATGAACGTTTGCATAATTTCATCGTAGATGATTCGTTCTTTTGCTCTTTTGCTGTGAATGACCATTAAACCACTTTTCACTGGACAAAATAGAAAATTTCCTTGAAAAATGAATTGTTTTTGTTGTGTCCATTCCGTTTCTTCAATCAAAACTTGCTGTGATTCAATTTCAGGAATGTCATCAATTTTATAAAAGTTTTCCCAATCTTTACTGGAAACCTCACTGGCACCAAAACCAGCGCTTTGCATTGCTTTTGAATTTCCAGACTTAACTCCAGAACCTGAATTTGGAGAACTTGTAACGTTGAAAGGATTGTAAGATTGATTCACTTTTATGGTTGGTTCCACAGCGGGTTGATTTCTCATTTCCCAAGGTAAATCAAAACTTGTTTCCTGCTCAAAATCTAGCACTGGTGCAATATTGAATTTTCCCAATCCTTGTTTGACAGTACTTCTTAAAATGGCATAAATTTCTTTGTCCTCTTCAAACTTTATCTCTGTTTTAGTAGGATGCACATTTACATCAATTGATGCTGGATCAACATATAAATACAAGAAATATGAAGGGAAAGTTTTTGAAACTAGCAATCCATCAAATGCTTGAGTGATTGCGTGATTGAAATAGGAATCTCTAAAAAATCGATCATTGACGAAAAGAAACTGTTCGCCTCTACTTTTCTTTGCAAATTCAGGTTTTCCAACAAAACCTACTATTTTCACAATTCCAGTGTTTTCTTCCACTGGGACTAATTTATCATTGAATGAACGACCGAAAATATCTA
Organism: Crocinitomicaceae bacterium; assembly: GCA_041303135.1. Lineage (GTDB taxonomy): Bacteria > Bacteroidota > Bacteroidia > Flavobacteriales_D > Crocinitomicaceae > JAQVCM01. Next base: position 7,604 of record JBFYPS010000266.1, read on the forward strand.
CTATTCGTTTTCGTAAATTAGCACTTTCAAGGTGGTAACATCTGTTTCCATTGTGGTGCAATGTTAAGTGAATAGCAGGATGTGCCAGCGCGATTCTGATGAATTCATCTTCTATGTGCTTAAATTCGACAGCTTCAGATTTGAGGAAATTTCTTCTTGCAGGAACATTGAAAAAAAGATTTTTGATTTCAAAAGATGAACCAGTTTTACATGTTACTGGAATTTGATCTATGACTTTACTTCCTTCGATTACAATAGAAGTTCCCCACTCTTGGTCTGTCATTCTGGTTTTCAGTTCGACATGCGCAATGGCAGCAATGGAAGCCAACGCTTCGCCTCTGAAACCTTTGGTATGCAATGCGAATAAATCCTCTGCACAGCTAAGTTTACTGGTTGCATGCCTTTCGAAAGCCATTCTAGCATCCATTTCAGACATTCCACAACCATTATCAAGTACTTGTATGAGTGTTTTTCCAGCATCTTTGATGAAAACATCAACTTGCGTAGAACCCGCATCAATTGCATTTTCAACCAATTCTTTTACAACTGAAGCTGGACGTTGAATTACTTCACCAGCCGCAATTTGATTTGCAATGTGATCGGGTAATAAACGGATAACTTCACTCATTATGTTTCAATAAATTTTGAATAAGACTATACAATATTGTTGTTTTACAAATGTACTGTTTTCAAGTTTTAAACAGGAACAATTTCAGTGCTATTCACAATATTTATACCTTTTTTAGAATACTGACAGAATTTCAGGAAATAAAAAAAGGCAAATTTGACTTTGCCTTTTAAGTGAAATTTTTGATTTTAATAATTCTTTTTCAATTTTCCGTCGGCGGTTTCTTTTTGCCAAATGTATTCGGTTGAAGGCTCACCATTTTTAGAGTAAGTAATTCCAGTCAAAGTCTGTTTTCTGATATAAATACTTCCATGTCCATTATTAACGACAATCCTTCTTGTTACAATGGCAACTAATAGTCCATCATTTCCATTTTGATTGAATGATTCTTGTGAAACACCTTCAGGATAAGCAGCGCCTAATTCATTGGCAGCAGCTTCATCATATTTAACTGTTTTACTTTCAATTTGGTCAATGATTTTTCTTGCATTGTAATTTTTTTCAATTTGTTTTGCTTGTTCTGCTTTATCTTTTTCGTTACTAATCAAATCTGATTGTTTTAAAATCTCTTTATTTTCATTTGGTTTTTCAACATTTTTAGCATTTGCAACTGTTGAATTTACCATTTCGTTAGATAATTTTGCTGTGGCATCTTGACGTTGTTTTTCATCACCCAAAGTTCCTTCGTCTCCTTGATAACGAATCTTTTTATCCACGTTTGAAATTACATTGTAATCAACTTGTTGTTTTTCTGTTGAAACAATTACTTCTCCGTCTTTCACCTTTTTCTCATTCGAGATATTATCTTGATTTTTTAAGGATTTTACAAAAAGATTATTGAATTCATTTCGGCTATTTTCATCCAATTCAGCATTTCCTTTTTTAAGCGCTTCAACATCTGCCAATCTATTGTCGTCTCGTTTAACATCAGCCTTACTCAATTCAACCCTTTGATTATCCAACTTGGTTTCAGTTTCAAGATTTGTTTGAACATTATTGTTGAATGTTTTAAAATCTTTTTCTAAAATATTGTTTTCAACCAATTTCAAATCTTCTTTATTCGCAGAAGCAATTTTTGAATCTTCTTCGTCGTTTTTGGATTTAACTTCATTTTGCTTGATCACTTCTTTGCTAATACCATTCGATTTTTCGAAAGCGATCACATATCTTTCGTCCTCGATTTTGTTTACAGAACGTTGAGCATTTCTAACATCTACTTCTGTCACTTTTCGAGATTCAAGATCATCAAATGTATTTTCTGAAACTTTGATTACAACTCCATTCAACACTATTTGAGAACTTAAATTAGTATTGTATAAATCATTTACATCTTTTCTAAGTTTGTCATCTAATGCTATTGTGGAAACTTTTAAAGTACTTGTATTTAAATTATATACATCTTCTTTTTCAATGTAATTTTGATCGATAGTTTGTTTTTCAGCTAAAACTTTACTTTGTAAATCTACGAATTCACCATTTTCGAAATTATTTTCAACACTCGCTTTATTCTCTAGATTTTTTGACTTTTCAAAAACATCGTTGACCATGTTCAAACGGTTTTCATCATCTGAAGGGGCGTTGATTGTTCGCTGTTTTTCAATTTCCTGAATACCTGACGTGATTGCTAGATTAACTTCATTTCTATCTTCCGTTCTATTGGTTACCAATTCTTGTTGAGATTTAACTTCTTCACTCATTTTGGTAGTCACCAAATTTTTTCTTTGAGCATCAGCTTTCGCCAGAAGTGCTTCACCTTCAATTACAGAATTATTGCTCAGCGTTCCATAAGAAGGTAAATTTCCATTCTGTACAATTGGAGGATTTAATATTGCATCAATTTGAGTCAATTTTTCTTTTGGATACTCTTCCTGTTTTTTGATAGTTAACGCTTTTTCAAAAAGTTCTTTTGCCTTGAGGTATTCTCCTTTATTGAAATTTTCATCAGCTTCATCAATTATCTTTTTATATTTTGATTCAATTTCAGCTAGACCTTTTTCACTTGCCTCACATTTTTTAACTTGACTTGAAACATACGCATCTTTTTGAATGGCCAAAGCTTCATTGTATGTGTTTTTTGCATTTGTCCAATCTGAAGATTTGAAGTAATTATCCGCAGTTTTAACCAAATTATCGAATTCTTCTTTTTGTTTCAGCGCTTTTGCTGAATTTGTAATATTGTCAATAATTTGTTCTACCTCATTGATTTTATCAATAGCAATTTTGTCTCCTTTTTTCGCATTTAAAGCGTTATTATATTCAGATATTGCTTTTTCGTATTCTTTTAATTTAAACGCATTATCACCAGCTGCCATTGCATTTTTGTACGCTTCTTCCAATTTAGATGCATTTTGAATATCGGACTTCACTTTTTGGATATCTTCAATTCTGGTGTCAGGAAGTGTTTCTGTAGGTTTAAGTTGTTTTGCATCTTTGAATAAACTTATAGCCTTGTCATATTCTTTTAATTTAACAGATGCTTCTGCTTCTGCTAATTTAGCAATGTAGTTTTTTTCAATTAATTCCTCCGCTTTTTTGGCATTTTCAATTTCAACTAATTTTGATTTTGGAAGTGGATCATCCTTTTTGATAACCAAGGCACGGTTATATAAATCTATTGCTTTTTCCCAATTTTTTTCATCCATATAATTTTGGGCTGCCACCAACATTTTTTCATATTTGATTTTAAAATCAATGTTTTGTGCTTCATATTTTACCCTAGCTTCTTCTGCTTTATCAACAGGTTCTTTTTCTGTTGGTTTGATTCCATTTGCTTCGTTGAAAAATTTGATAGCCAAAGGATAATCTTCTGCCATGATTGCGTCATTTCCTTTTTTCATTTTATCATTGTACTTGTCGTCAATGATTTTTTGTGCTTCGGCTTGCTTTTTTAATCCTTCTATTTCAACAATTTTATCCTTTGGTAATTTCTCGTTTTGTTTGATTATAGAAGCTTCTTTGTACTTGTTAATTGCTCCATCATAGTCTTTTGAAACCTCCAATTTTCCAGCTTGAGCAAGAAGATCATTGTACTGAGAATCGGCGCTTTTATTAGCTAAATCCGTGGCAATCTTAATTTCGATGTCTTTTAATTTTTGTTCAATTTCAGGATCTGATTTGATTTTTTTGGCATCCAAATAGAATTTTTTTGAATCCTCCCATTTTGAATTATTGAACGCTTCAAGTCCTTGTGTTTTTAAATTAGCAACTTGATTTTCCTTTTCTTTTTGAAGATTTTCTGCATCAATCTTTTTAGTCAATTCATCAACTTTTTTGATTGCTTCAGCGTTTTTATCATCTATTTGAAGAACTGATGAATATTTAGTTTTTGCGTTTACTAATTCATTTTTAGATTCTAAATCAGCGCCTTCTTTTAAAAGAACATCTATTTGTTTTTTCTTTTCAGCCAATGTCGCTTGAGAACCAAGTTCATTGTCAATTTCAGCAATTTTTTTATCTGGTTCAGACTGGCTACCATCAATATCTTTTGCTTTTACATACTCTGCTCTTGCTTCAGATAATTTACCAGCAACTTTGAAATCATTTCCTGCTTTCATTGCAGCATTGTATTTATCCGCAATTTCTTTTTTGCTTTTCGCCTCCTTTTCACTCAAAATTTGAGCTTCAACTTCCTTAATCTTAACATCTGGAGTTGTCTGTGTTCCATCGATTTGCTTCGCTTTATTATATTCTGCAATTGCTTCTGTCAACTTTCCATTACCCCTAAAATCATCACCTGCTTTCATCGCAGCATCAAATTTTTGCGTGATTTCTTGTTTACTTTTAGATTCTTTTTCGTTAATAATTTGGTCTTCAACTTCCTTAATTTTAACATCTGGCTCAGTCTTAGAACCATCAATTACTTTCGCTTTATTGTATTCAGCGATTGCTTCAGTCAGTTTACCTGTTCCTCTGAAAACATCACCGGCCTTCATCGCCGCATCAAACTTATCTGCTTTTTCTTTTTGGGCTTTTGCATCTGCTTGAGTTAACATTTCTGCTTCCACTTCTTTGATTTTAGCATCTGGTTCAGGTTTTGAACCGTCAATCACTTTTGCTTTTTTATATTCTGCAATAGCTTCGGTTAATTTTCCTGTGCCCCTAAAATCATCTCCTGCTTTCATGGCAGCCGAGAATTTTTCAGCTTTTTCTTTGCTAGCAACATCCAATTTTAATTGATCATCAATCAATTTTATTTTAGTATCGGGTGCAGTTTGAGTTTTGTCAAAATCTTTGGCTTTGAAAAATTCTGCTCTAGCTTCAACTAGTTTTCCTTCACCAAATAATTTTTCACCATTTGCCATGGCTTCAGTATATTTCTGGG
>JBFYPS010000267.1:0-3474 GCA_041303135.1 Crocinitomicaceae bacterium
AAAACGAGTGAAATTAAATCTGAAGTATCTGTAACTAAGAAAGAACTTGATACTGTTGAAATAAAAGTTCCCGCACTGATTTCGAATGAAGCGAATCAAGTAAATTTAGCGCAAGTAGATATTCAAATTGCTCAATTAGATGAGGTGAAAACAGAAGATATAGCTGGAGAAGTTGCTGTCTCTGACAAAATTTCTGTTAGCGAAATTTCAGCGAATGCAACACTTTGCGCGCCAGGAAGTGCGATTACTTTTACTGCAACTGCTAGCGCACCGACTCAAAGTTTCACTTGGGCACATCCTGATGGAATTTATGCAGGAGCAGAATTTGAGAAGGACAAAAAAAGTGAAAATGAGAAAAGTTTGGCTGTTTTGGATTTATTGACTCCGACTTTTTGAGAATCGAATTTCAATTCATTTGATTGTCATCATTTTCTTCTTGAAGTAAACGGTTTTTTTCCGCTTTCAATTCTTGAATTCTTGCTTTCTTGCCATATTCACGAATATTTCTAGCGGTTTCAGTGTAGTATTCGTGCTCAATTTCAATGTAATTTAACTGAAAATCGATCCATTCTAAATCAGTCATCACTTCACCAATGTTCTCCATTTCTTTTCTCAACTTTTTGGAGACATTGGCATAATCTGCTCGACCGAAATAATCATGATCTGCATCACACATAATTTTTTCTAACATTGTTTCAGGTCGGACGTCATGTTTAGTGGCTGCAATAATTTTGGTAATGATATTAATTTCAGTTTGAGAATAACCAAATTTGGGTAAATTGTTTTCTGCCAATTTCATCCCGAACGTTTCATTATGGTGATATGTCACTAAAAAACCAGCGTCATGATAATAAACAGCTGTTCTCAGAAGCATCAAATCATGGTCAGACAAGCCTTCCAATTTCGCAAATCTAATGGCGGCTTTCTCAACATTTGCTGTATGTTGTAAATCGTGGTAAATTAATTCGTCGGGTAGCGAAGATTTTAATTTATTCAATATATCTTTTTGCATGTGCTGAAAATCAACCGTTGGTAAATCACACATTTGAAGCAAATACTTATTTGGAACTTTTCCTTCGTTATAAAGGCAATATTCGTCTTTGATAACATCAAGGAAAAACATTTCTTCCGTTCCTCCACGTTTTTTGATTTCGATTGTATCGTGGAATTTGGTTTCAAAATAATCCTGAATGGTTGAAAAAACTTTTTTCGTAATTAAAATTTTGTCAGGTTCTGATGCTTGTTCTGCGCGTGAGGCAATATTGACAGTATCTCCCCAAACATCAAAACTGAACTTTTTGGTACCAATAATTCCTGCGACCAGCGGACCTGCGTGGATTCCAATGCGAACTTCCCAAAAATCTTTGTTGATTGCAAGGCCAACTTCTCGTTCGTTGATCATGAAATTGCGCATTTCAATTGCCGCCAAACAAGCTCGAATTTCTGGTTGAGGCGCATTTTCAGTTACTCCAGCCAAAGCCATGTAAGAATCTCCAATCGTTTTGATTTTTTCGAGTTTGTAACGCTCAGTAATTTCATCGAACTTGGTGAAATAGAATTCTAATTTTTTCAGCAATTTCAAAGGGCTGATAGCGCGAGACTTATGTGAAAATCCAACAAAATCAGTAAAAAGAACTACGCCATTTTCAACTCTTTTGGGAGAAAATTTTCCGTTGGTATTTAAATCAGTCAATACATTTTCAGGAAAAATATTCTCAAGTAATTGTCCGATTCTTTGGTCTTTGTAGTAAAGGGATTTGTAGACTTCAATTTTGGCTTTCACCAAATTGGGATTAAATGGTTTTTGAATAAAATCAATCGCGCCTTCATTCAATCCTTTCACCAAATTCGATCCTGATTGAGAATTTTCAGTCAGAACAATTTTGTACACATTTTTAACTGTACTTGCTTCTTTGAGTGATTGCAACAATTCTATTCCGCCAAAAAATGGAGAATCAATGTTTATCAATAAAATTCCAACTTCTTTTTGCTTGAGAATGGCCAAGGCTTGATAAACCGAAGTTGCCATTAAAACATTGTTTCCGCTGCCATTTAAGATTTCTTTCAATCCTCTTTGGTTGGTCAAATTGTCATCTATGATCAGAATATTGATAAAACGCTCCAAAGTGAGATTGAATTAAAAGTTTCGTCAACGAATATAGCAGAATTTCTTTTATAAAGAAATGAATTTTGTCAATATTTCAAAAAAAGATTTGAGTAATATTTATTGTACTTTTTACTAAAAACACAATTTACTTAAAATCAAATCAATACTGCTCACTTTCGTTCGGGAAATCACCTGATTTTACATCTTTTATATACTCCTCAAAAGATTGTTTCATCTGGTCATATAGATTGTTGTATTTTCTCAAAAATCTAGGACTGAATTCATTGTTGATTCCAAGCATGTCGTGCACAACCAAAACTTGGCCATCAACACCATTTCCTGCGCCGATCCCGATAATTGGAATGGAAACAGTTTTTGCCACTTTTGCTGCCAATGAAGCAGGAATTTTTTCCAAAACAATGGCAAAACAACCAGCGGCTTCCAATGCGATAGCATCTTCAATTAAACGTTGTGCTTCGTCTTCCTCTTTGGCTCTCACCACATAAGTTCCGAATTTATAAATGGATTGTGGAGTCAAACCTAAATGTCCCATGACAGGAATTCCAGCAGTCAAAATGCGTTTGATGGATTCTAAAATTTCTTGTCCCCCTTCTAATTTCACAGCATGTCCACCAGATTCTTTCATGATTTTGATGGCATTTGAAAGCGCTTCTTTGGAATTTCCTTGGTAGGAACCGAAAGGCATATCAACCACAACCAAAGCGCGATCCACTGCACGAACAACGGATGATGCGTGGTAAATCATTTGATCCAAAGTAATTGGCAATGTCGTTTCATGACCAGCCATCACATTGGAAGCTGAATCTCCAACCAAAATCACATCAATTCCAGCAGCATCAATGATTCGAGCCATTGAAAAATCATAACCTGTAAGCATAGAAATCTTATGACCAGCATTTTTCATTTCTTGCAATACATTGGTAGTTACGCGTTTTACATTTTTGTGAACAGACATAATTTTGTTTTTAAGTCAACGTGAATCTGCAAAATTAAGGAAAAATGATTGGTTGAGTCTTTAAAATTGGATTATATGGATTTTTTGTATCAGATTTTAATTCTTCTAAATAATTTAAATGCTATTTAAACGTTGTTTCACGCATGAAAATACTTTTGTCGATTTGTATAATTACCTTCATTTTTGATTTGAAAGCGCAAGATTGGAACCAAATCGCCGATTTTACTGGTGATTCAAGGGACGATGCTTCAGTGTTTAAAATTAACAACCAAGTTTACTGTGGGTTAGGTATGAATGCAGGTTTTAGTTGCACTTCCGATTTTAAGATTTTCGATTTAAATACTGAAACTTGGTCGAATGGAATAAGTTTACCCGTTGGCGAAGAAAGACA
>JBFYPS010000268.1:0-4207 GCA_041303135.1 Crocinitomicaceae bacterium
CTTCTGATTCAACTGAACAAGGTCCGCCGATTAAAACTGTATTTTTGGTATTTCCACCAATGGTGATTCCACCAATCTTAACTTCTCTTGTTTCGTTACGATAATTTTTTGAAGCCAATTGAATGTCATTCGCGAAAACCCAAGAATCTTCTACTTTTCCGTCTAATTCAGCAGGAACTTCTTTCACGCCAGAACCAGTAATTAAAACCGATTTGCCTTCAGATTGAACGTAAAAAGCTTTGATTTTTTCAGCCAATTGCTGCGCTTCTTGTGCGCTAATATTTTCTTTTAAATGTAATATCATAATTCACTTTTAATCAAATTCACAAATGTCACAATTCCCGTTGCTTCTCTATCTGTATTAATTACAGGAAGATACATCACTGGAAAAGGACATTTTTTTATCAAATTCAACATTTCGTTGACTGTATTTTCTTCATTAATTGACACTGGATTTTCATTTACCATCGAAATTGTATCCACGTTCGAAAGATTATCCAATTGTTTAATCAATCCTTTTCTAACGTCAGCGTTGGAAATCAATCCTTTGAATTGATTCTTTTCTCCAATGACAATGCAAAATCCTAATTGTCCTGCTTCAATGCATTCCAATACATTTTTCAAATTTAGGTCATTGTACTGAATACAAGGCGTTTCATTGATTGGTGTCATGAAATCTTTCACTTTGAAATGCGAAGTCACATCTCGTTGCGTCAAATTCATCAAAGCATGACCAATACTTGGTGCGTTGAATAAATAAGAACCTGAAACTGAGCTGCTCACACCCATATTTCTCAAAATGAAAGACACTTCTGCGTTTACTCCTCCATCCACATGAATGGATTTGGAAGGATATTTTTTCTTGAAAGACCTGATTTTAGAATAATTCCAAGTATCGAAAACACCACCACTTTGTCCAGGAATCGTTGCCATAATTAGAATAAAATCATAATCTGCATAACCGTCAAAAGCTTCTATCGAAGTCGGGGTAATAATCGCCAATCCTTTTTTTCCAGTCACTTCTTTAGGAAAAATCAAAGGTTCCTTTAAGTCTTCAAATTGAAAAGTCACATATTCCACAGGATTTTCAATCAATAGATTCATGTATTTCGATGGCTTTTCGGTAATAATATGCAAATCAATCGGAATATTACACCAAGTTCTAATTTGACGAATGTCATCAAAAACAGCTAAATCGTCATTGCAATCCACATGCAACAAATCAACATTGTGATCAACCAAATCTTGAATAACTTCTTTCAATGGACGTTTTTTGTCACTGTATATGGAAGCGGATATTTTCATCTACATTTATTTAACTGAAAATGAATGGACTGAAACGAAATATTTATGTGAAATTTAGTCTTCAAATTGGATACTTTCAATTCCCAACTATTTTTCATTAAATACAATTGCTACAAGTTCATAAATTTTGGGTTCAAAGATAAGATTATTTAATCGTTCAATGGGTCAATTTGCAGATTTCTTAACTTATTTTGGTCGAAAACTTGACATCATAAAAGCTTAAAATGCTGTGCAATTCAGATTTCATTGTTTCACTTAAAATCCACTGATTTTTCTAATTTTGGCGTTCCAAATCTGTATCATGAAAAAAATCACTAACGCATATTATATTGGAAGTGAGAACCGTAAAGGATTAATAGACCTTGAAATTCCAGCCAATTTTAACCAAAAAGTCATCGTTTTTGTCCACGGCTATATGGGTTTCAAAGATTGGGGCGCATGGAATTTGATGGGTGACTTTTTTATTGAAGAAGGCTTTGGATTTTGTAAATTCAACTTAACTCACAATGGCACAACTACTGAAAACCCAATTGATTTTATTGATTTAGAGGCTTTTGCTTCAAATAATTATACCAAGGAAAAAAATGATGTGCAATTTGCGTTGGATTGGATTGAAAATCAATTCGATAATTTGCCTGAAATCTATTTGATGGGCCACAGTCGTGGAGGTGGAATCGTGCTTTTAAATGGTGCTGACGCTAGAATTCACGCAGTTATTACACTTGCTTCGATAAGTTCTGTACAGAAAAGATTTGCAGATTCAAAAATGATTCAAGCGTGGAAAAAAAGTACCATTCGTTTGATTACCAATCAACGTACAAAACAGGAAATGCCACATCATTTTAGTCAATATGAGGATTTCATCGAACACCAAAAAGAATTGGATATCCAAACCGCTGGAAAAGCTTTGAAAAAGCCTGTTTGCATCATTCACGGATACGACGATACCTCAGTTTCAATTGAGGAAGGAAAAGAAATCGCCGATTGGACTCAAACGAAACTAAATGTCATCGAAAATACTGATCACGTTTTTGGTGCCTCGCATCCATGGAATTCAAGTCAAATGCCAGAAGCATTGCACAAAGTTTGTGACATTGTGTTGGATTTTGTAGATCAAGTAACTAACGTCTAATATTATTTTATGAATTCAAAAATATTAGATGCATTTTATGAGATCATCACGCCAAATAAAAGGGAAATGTTTGACAGAATTGCAGCTGATCGCACCAAACATTTGACGGTTGTGATGGAAAATATTTATCAAGAACACAATGCCAGTGCGGTTTTGAGGTCTTGCGATTGTTTTGGTTTACAAGAATTACACGTGATCGAGAAAGACAATACCTACAAAATCCAACGTGACATTGCTTTGGGCGCAGGTCGTTGGGTGGACATGTATAATTATGATGACAGCGAAAATGTAACTAAAGATTGTTTAAATCATTTGAAATCCAAAGGTTATAAAATTGTTGCAACGACTCCACATACTGATTCTCAAACGATTTATGATTTGGATTTATCGCAACCAATCGCCTTGGTTTTTGGTACAGAAAGACGCGGAATCAGTGATGAAGTAGTCGAAATGGCTGATGAATTTGTTAAAATCCCAATGTATGGTTTTACTGAAAGTTTTAATATTTCTGTTTCCGCAGCCATTGTTTTGAATACACTTCGTCAACGTTTAGAGCAAAGTGATTTAAAATGGAAATTATCTGAGGAAGAGCAAACTCTATTAAAAATAAATTGGTGTAGCAAAATATTAAACGGTGGCGATTTATTAGAGAAGAAATTTCGTACAGAATTGGCTTCAAAAGAGTAATTTAACGCCATGAATCAAGCGCTTACTTCTATAGTTTCAAATTTGACTTTTCAGGAAAATGAATGCTTAAATCAATTTGAAGCAATAAATAAATCAGGAATACCTAATAAACGTAAATTCAACGAAGTATATTTAATAAAAAACATTCATTCAGGGGGTTTGGCAGTGCTCAAGAAGTTGATCAAAACCAAACAAAACCAACATCTTTGGGGCGTTTTAAAAGCTGAATCCCAGTTCAATTTTACCCATCAAAATTTACCCAAAACGTTGCACTTTTTTGAAAATGAAGATGAAATAATTTTGATTCGAAATTTTCAGAAAGGCATTCCGCTCAACGAATATTGGAAACAATTGAAATCAAAAAATCAGTTGGAATTTCTAAAAAAAATGATAGCAGGATTGGTTCCAATTTTTGATGAACTAGCCAATCGAAAAATTGTGCATGGCGATATCAAACCGACTAATATTTTGGTTGATGATTCTGAAAATGAGTTAAAATTTAGTTTAATTGATTTCGGCATGGCCATGGATCAAAATAATTTAGAAGAAAGAAAAACACTTTTTGCATTGGGTTTTTCTGCACCTGAGATTATTTTAAATCGCTTGCATTTAGCTGATCAAACGAGTGATATTTTTGCGTTAGGAATTTCAATTTGGCAACTTTATACAGGAAAATTACCCTTAACACACCCAAATCCAAGCGTGATGACCAACTTGCAAATTACGCACCCACTACCAAGTCATGGAAAAATCAGCAAATCATTACAAAAGATACTAAATAAAATGTGTTACAAACACGCCTTTAAAATGCCGCCAAATTTGATGCAAAGTGATGAAATAGATGAATATTTGAAAGCTGCGAAAAATCAACGATTTCAAACGCTAGCAGATATGCTAAATGAACTTAATCAAATTCAAGAAAAAAAGTTATTTGGAGGGATTTTCTCGAAGTTTGGAAGGTAATTTAGATCAATTAATAAATTGTTTTTTTGTAGCCCAATCCAAAAGTAAAAAGCAATTGACTTCCGTGTTCGTTGAATGCATTTGTAGATAAATTATTGGTAGATTGCAACAAAATAAAAT
>JBFYPS010000269.1:0-20105 GCA_041303135.1 Crocinitomicaceae bacterium
ATGTCATCCCAATATTGATACTGTGCATTGACAGCGGTATAAATTAAAATGTAATGTCCATCAGGTACAGAATCCAAAATCATGTTTCGCAATGATTGCATTTGAGTTGGATTATTTTGTCTGAAAATGAAATATTTTTCTGGTCTTTTTCTACAAGAAACGCTACAACCATTGTTTTCATTACCAAACTGATGGTTGTTGTTTACTTGTACACAATTACAAGATGGAGTGGTTGTTGGACAATTACGTGTCGCCCAAGCTTCCAATGTTACTGGATCAAAAACCGCCACATGTATCGCTGGATAAGGTGTACACATGTTGTAATCCAACAATTGATTGTCTATTTCAAAGAAAGTTCCATTTTGCTGCGCTGCGCCAACTGCGTGATCGTAAACATCTACAGAAAGTAGTCGCGGAATTGTATCAAATTGACGTGTGCGAGTCGCTCGATCGTAAACCACATCAAAGAAGCTGTTTCTCTTAAATTGAAAAAAGTGATCTTGTCCCCAACCTCTTTTTCCGTTGATGTATTGAAAAGAACTTTCTCTCCAAAAAAGCACACTGCTATCCACGGCTACACGCCAAAAATAAACTGTACTGTCTTCACAAACCAGCGGTGAACTTTGATTCGAACTTGCATTCAACCATTGCGATGGATTGACTTCCTTCACACCTCCCAAACCAGAAACCATCGCGTATTTCTTGAATGGACTGTTGAATAAATCTGTGGTATCAATTTCAAATCGATAGGTATTAAAATCAGCAATTGGATTGACTGTTGAACCTTTCAGCGTGACACTATCATATGGAACTACCGCAAATTCGTAAGGAACAACCGGAACAATTCCATCGATATCGATAATCAAAGGTTTGTTTTCAATTCTATTATTTACATAATCTTCAAATTCTGCATGAATCGAAGGGATATCGACTTCAACTGTAAACTTATTGATTCCAATTCCAATATTTGGCTGCAAAGGAACTTTAAATGTGAACGTATCTTTAAACAGTAAATTAGGCAACAAGAAATTGTAAACAGAATCCACATTGCTTGGGAAAGTTCTAGTTACTTGCAACGCAAAAGTATCAGAAATCGCTTTTCCTAAATTGGTCAAAATGATATTTACGCCAATACTGTCTGTCGTTAAATTGATGTCATTTGGAGTGAAATACAAAGATTGATCGTTGATATCAATTTCAGGTTTTGCATGCCAATTGATTCGCAACATAGGATCTCCGTGCAAAGTCATTTGGGTACAAGTCGTTTCTGAGTAAATATCAGAACCAAAATTTTGACGCACTTTGGCAATGGTATTTTTCATTTGTTCACCCAAATATCCTCCATAATTTTGAGTCGAAAATTGGCGATACAATTGATTTGAAAAACGACTCAAAGTAAATCCAAATCCAAGTCTCACACTTGAAATAAAAGCGATTGCGCCTTCTTCTGGCAACAAAACAAAGTTTTCGGAAGTTGATTCATAGTTTTGGAAAATGTCACCTGTGTAACAAGCATTTCCAATCACAATTGGATATTTCCCTTGGTTGTTCCAATTGGTTGGATCGTCCACATTGATTTCAAATCCATCTACTGAAGCATGACCAAAGAAATTCATTAGTGAAACACCACTTTCGATTCTTGAACTCACATCAGCCACCGCAGTTGGATCTAATGGATCACTGCTTGTTTTCATGTACGTTGTCACATTTCCACCGAAGTTCGCGCCTTCAATCGTGTCTTTCATCGAATTCAAATAACTTTGAAATTCCATTTGATCACCCAAAGTTGTACCTCCAGAAAAATGCAATACTTGTTTTTGCCATTCTTTGTTCGCGGCATTGTAGGTACTTTGTGGATCTTGATTGGCATCGTATTCTTTTACTTTTTGCAAATATTCAGCCAATTGCGCCTCTGTTTGTGCGGCAATTCTTCCTGTTGGAATTTGTGGTTCCCATTCTCCTGCAGCTAAATTTGCTGTAATCAAAGCATCACTAGAAGGATAGCCAAAGGAAGGAATCAAAGAATTGTTATATGAATTGATGTTCTTTCTTGTTCCCGCAACCAAACCGTTGAAACTTTCATTGGCTTCACGAATTCCTTTTCCAACCAAGAACAAAGATTTTGGTTTGACTGTAGCGTTATCGTAAAAATCCAATGCAAAACGGCGTATACCTAATACGTGTTTTTCAATTCCACCACCGTATTGCATGTACAATTCATTGACATTTGCAAGTACAACTTTGTAATTTCCTCCAGCTACTGAACTTCTGTAAGCGACATAATCATTCGTCGCATTTTGTAAATTTGGATGATAAACCATCAAAATCACATTCGTGTCGTTTTCAAACTGACTGAAATCCGTGAATTTTCCTGAAGGTGTAACCAATGTTAATTGCGTAATTGAACCAATCGTACTTTCATCTTGAATAATCACTTCTTGATCGATTCCAATCGGAGCATTACTAACAATGGTTTGCCAAACACCTGAACCATTATTTGAAAGCGCTGCTAATTTTGGAATTCCTCCAAAAACCATCATAACAGGATTCACCAAAGTTGTATTGATGATATCAAGTCTCAATTTTAACGCAGCAGTATTATTTTTAATCCAATAACGGCCTTTATTGGTGTTGTTCAATGTGGTTTGTTTGGCATAAATCAAAGACCAATAGCTCAACGCTTGGTAATCCGTAGGATAATCTGCACTTGCATTGATTTTCCATTTCACAACGGTGTTTCCATTTCCCAACAAACTTACGGGAAAAACGGCATTGATATTTTTCTGCTGATAACCTACAAATTGCTCTGTATGTAGCAAGTAATCATTCGGTCCAACTGTCCATGAAAAATCATGGTTTGGTCCACCAGCAGTTACTGAATTGTATGCATTTGAATTGGAAACTGAAATTCCATTGAATTTTGCTGCTGGAGCACCTGCGTTGGTATACGGTGAAAGCGTTGGCATATTTATGGGCATCGTATATCCAGCAATTCCATTCACGTGTCCGCCCGACCAACCTTCTCCAGGTAAGAAAAAGGAACTTGAAGCAGGTGTATTGGCATCTTTCGATTCAATGTAAAATGTATTGTATGATTGCTCCACTTTGGCCAACCAATATGGCGCTGGAGTATATGCTGCAAAATTGTTATCACTTTCAAAAGTGAATCTCAAATTGTTGGTTTGGTTATTCCAAGTGAAAAAATAATTGATGGTATCGTTGTATAAACTATAACTCGGATTTCCAATGGTTGTTGGGTCAGCATACAAAGTTGAATCCAACCAACCATCATTTTTTCTGGCATAAAAAAGGAAATAATCTCCTTGGTCAAATGATTGATCATTTCCATCTACCACATAAATCGGCATTTCTTTTTGCTGACCAAAAAGCTGCATATTTTTAGTGGAAAAAGTTGTGACAGGAACACCTGCGTTAACCAAGGTATTGTAATCGATTTTGTAAATTCCACTTTGAGCTACCTCAAAACGATAATAGGTCTGATTGTATTCAATCCATTCATTCCCATAAGTTTGAGAAAATGAATTTAATACAACAAAAAAAGTAAAAATAGAAAGTAAAAATTTCATCATATTTCCTTCTTAATTAAATCTTTGGTACTGTTAATTCTTAACCTCAATGATATTACATGTGAATAGAGCGCTACGGATTGGTCACCTAAATCAGTAAATGCATAATCCAAGCTAAAATTCTTAACGTTTAAACCAATTCCAATGTTGGGTTGGATAGTCAATGACTTTGAATCATCAAAATCTTTGATGTATTGCATATTTCCTACTCCGAAACGCAATGTTACATACGTTTTGTATCCAAATTCGACACCAATCGAAGGATCGACACTGATCGCACTTGTTTGAATAATGGTATTTCTTCGTCCATCAGTGGTGATGGCTAAATCTACTTCTCCACCTGCAAAAAGTCCTTTTTTACCCAAATTATATTTTACATGTGAACCTGCAATAAATCTTGGCAATGTGATTTCCAAACCATTTTCTGGAATGGCATTTCCCGTGTTCACGAAAACTTCTTTGGTAGCAGCATCTATATTGAAAATCCAAGCGTTGAAAGTAGAAGTGACATCTCTTGCCATCAATCCAAATTTCCAATGTTCGCCTTTTTTGTACTGAACACCAGCATCCAAGCCAAAACCCCAAGCTTTCGCAAAATCGCCTACTTTTCGGTTGATTAATTTGAAATTTCCGCCTACGCTCAAGCCTTCCACTTTCAATTTTCTGGCATAAGAAAACAAAAATGCGTAATCCGCAGCGGTAAATAAACTGATTCTATCGTAATCAATTCCGCCTGTATTGTCAATTAATTGAGTTGTATTTGGAATATCATCTACCGCAAAACGAATGAATGAAAAACCTACAGTACTTCTGTCGTCAAGCGTTCTTGCAACGCCAACATAGTCGTATTTGGCAATTCCTGCAAAATATTCTGAGTGCATCGCACCAATTTCCCAACCTTTTTGAATACTTGTCAAACCAGCTGGATTCCAATATCCTGCGTTCACATTGTCAGTTTTAGCAACCACTGCATTGGACATTCCCAAGGCATCAGCACCTACACCGATTTGCAAAAATTCATTGGAATATTTTGGAGCGACTTTATCGTCTTGCGCGTGCAAAAACGAATTCATCAGCAGTACAGAAGTTGTTATAATAACCAGTTTCACGTTCATTTCATCTACTTTTAAGACTAATTAAAACCAATTTTTCTTAAAAAAATTGTGTTATTTGCAAAGTCTTTTCAAATCAAGCGTAAATTTACGGAATTGATTCAAAGAATTCAAACAAATTATTTTGGTTAATGTTCAAGTTGTTTAATATCCCCAATTTATTCACTGCAAGCAACATGCTTTGTGGTATTTTGGCCATTTTACTTTCGCTTTCTGGAAGGATAGATTTGGCACCTTTCCCGATATTTTTGGGCGCAATTTTCGACTTTTTCGATGGCTTTTTAGCGAGAATATTGAAGCAACAAAGCGAATTGGGAAAACAATTGGACTCTCTCGCTGACATGATCACTTTTGGTTTGGCACCTGGAATTTTCATGATGGTTTTGCTGATTTTTGTGCAAGAAGGTTCGATTTTTCACGAAAATGCGCATTTTGATTCACAAATTGTTTTTGATTGGTTGACCCAACTCGGACAATTGAAAGTGCAAAATTTCGTTCCGCTAGCGGCTTTGTTTATTCCTTTCATGTCGATGTTTAGATTAGCGAAATTCAACATTGATACAAGACAATCTGTTTCGTTCATTGGTTTACCAACGCCAGCAAACACAATCTTTTTCACCGCTTTTCCATTGATTTTAGCGCAAGTTCCAAATTCAAATACGACTCAATTAAATTTGATCACAACTGTATTTCAACCTGCGGTTTTGATTCCAATTATTGTGGTAATGTCTTTGTTTTTAGTAGCTGAAATTCCGCTTTTTGCCATGAAATTCAAACAATTTGGATGGAAAGGAAATGAAATTAGATACACATTCTTAATAACTTGTTTATTATTAATTCCCTTTTTATTGGTTTGGTCTATTCCGATTATTGTACTTTTGTACATCGTTTTATCGGTAGTCGAAAATGTATTTTTAAAAAAGAAGGAAAATGAAATTCAAAGCTGAAATTGATGTAATGCCATTAGACGCATTGTTAGACCCTCAGGGAAAAGCAGTTACCAACAGTATGAAAAATATCGGTTTGTCCGAAATTAGCGGTGTACGCGTTGGTCGTCACATGCGCCTTTTTGTTGAAGCTGATTCTAAAGCTGATGCAGAAGCGAAAGTTGATACAGCTTGTAAAAAATTGTTAGCCAACCAAATCATGGAAAGCTACACTTTCAGTTTAGTCGAGGCATAAGCGAAAATCGCTCAGAATATTTGAAAGTCGTTCAGAAATGAGCGACTTTTTTTGTGCCCAAAAATGAAAATCAATTATCGAATCGAACTTTGAAAACTACGTAATTTTACTGACCGAAAACAGTATTTGCCCAACTACATTTGCTGTACATGAAGGTTTCTAGTGATGAAAAAAACAATTTTGTTGATTTCAACATCATGGTAGAGGGATAGTCGTGAATTTCAATCAATCTTTTAAATTGGTAATATCTTGATTTTTTCTCTTTGTTTAGTTATCAATTGGAAAGTCGTTCGGTAGGGAACGACTTTTTTTATTTCAAATAATTTAATGACTTTAAATTTCCACTAACTTCGTTTCAAATTAACAACTCATGCAAATTTCACCAGCCAATTTCATCGGATTTTCTACCTCATCGAAAGGACAAAAAACTTTCAAATCGTTTAATCCGTTGTTAAATCAAGAAATGGATGCTTTCTTTTTTGAAGCTACAAGCGAGGAAATCAATGAAACCATGCAACTGGCGAAAAAAGCATTTCCGATTTTGGCACAAACAACGGGGAAATCACGTGCGCTTTTTCTACGAGAAATTGGAAATTTACTGGAAATCAATCGCTCAGCATTAATTCATCAATATACTTTAGAGTCAGGACTCAACGCTGAAAGAGGAAACGTTGAATTGAACCGCACAATTTGGCAATTGGAAACTTTTGCGCGAACGATTGAACAAGAAAATTGGGATTTATTGCAACAAGACGAAGCAGATTTAGCGCGACTTCCGCATCCAAAACCTGCGTTTCGAAAAGTGGCTTTTCCGCTTGGACCTGTCGTTGTGTTTGGGGCAAGTAATTTTCCATTTGCATATTCTACTGTCGGTGGCGACACTGCTTCTGCCCTAGCCGCTGGTTGTCCAGTGATTTTGAAATCGCATCCGATGCACACTGGCACAAGCAATTTGGTGGCGCAATTGGTCATCGAAGCAGCGCGAAAAACAGGAATGCCCGATGGAACTTTTTCTCATTTGAATGCGGTAGATTTTGAAGTCGGTACGCAATTGGTCTTGCATCCAAACACCAAAGCAGTTGGTTTCACAGGCAGTTTTGCGGGTGGAATGGCTTTGCAAAAATTGTCACAACAGCGCAATGAACCGATTCCCGTTTTTGCTGAAATGGGAAGTTTGAATCCTATCGTGATTCTACCAGAAGCGATGCAAAACGACGGCACAAAAATCGCCTCTCAAATTACAAATTCAATCACGCAAAGCGCAGGACAATTTTGCACCAAACCAGGTTTACTATTTGTGCTTCAACATGAACATTTAGACAATTTTCTGAGTGAATTGAAAACGAATTTTGCTGCAATCGAACCGCAATGCATGTTGCATCCAAGCATTTGGAAAAGATACAATCACGGTCGAGAAGCAATTTCAAATCAAGAAAAAGTGGCAAAGTGGATCGAAGTAAAAACGGAAAAACCAAATTTCGGAACGCCACAAATTTCGAAAACTGATGGGAAAACTTTCCAACAAAATAGAAAGTTGCAGGAAGAAGTTTTTGGTCCGCACAGTTTGTTGATTATTTGCGAGGATCTAACAGTATTGCATTCTTGCATTCAATCACTTTCAGGTCAATTGACCGCTTCTATTTTTGGCACCGAAGTAGAAATTGAGCAACAATCCAATTTACTTTTTGACCTACAACAAATTGCAGGTAGAATCATTTTAAACGGTGTGCCAACGGGCGTTGAAGTATGCGATTCGATGCATCATGGAGGACCATTTCCAGCGACGACTGACTCAAGGTTTACCGCAGTTGGCAAAGATGCGATTTGGCGTTTTTTGCGGCCGATTTCGTTTCAAAATTTCAAGTAATTCAATGCCAAAAATTCTTAATTCTAAGCAATTACAAATCAAAATATTTTCTTTGTTGCACATAAATTTGTTACTTTGAAACATATAAAATTCGTAACGATTCTAAAATCATCAAAAATTTTATCTTTGTAACTTAAAAATTTGTAAAATGTCTGAAATTCAAGAAGCCCCAAAGAGTAAAAACGGATTGTTTATTACATTGATTGCCGCACTGGCTGTAGTAATCGGAATTATGGGATACAAAATGTCTAACACCAATAAAGCGCTAGACGATTGTGAAAAATCCAACAAAACGTTGGAAGAAGACATGGCTGGGTTGAGCGATATGATGTCTGGTTATGCAGGGAATATGTCGAATGACTTGAAAGCTGATTTTCAAAACATGTTGAAAACATACGACCAATTGAAAGCCAAAGATGCTTCTCAAGCGGACAGTATCAATTTGCAAAAAGCGAAAATTCAAGGATTATTAGATCAATTGAATAGCAACAAAAAATTCAGTGCGCGCCAATTGTACAACATGCGTAAAGAAAACGAAACGTTGCGTAACATCATGAAAGGGTATGTGAAACAAATTGACTCGTTGTTTACCTTGACTACGCAGTTAAACGCCGATTTGGAAACAAGAACCAGTGAATTGAACGAAACTTCAACGCAAAGAGACGAATACAAAACACAAGCGGAAGTTGCTTCTGAGAAAGTAAAAAAAGGTTCTAAATTGCAAGCTTACGGTTTCAAGTCAACTGGTTTGAGAATGAAATTAAATTCAACGACTGAAGAAACCAACAAAGCGAAAAGTACGACGATGGTAAAATCAAGCTTTACGATTGGAGAAAATACAATTGCTAATGCAGGTAGAAAATACGTTTACATGCAAATTATCAGTCCAGACGGAAGAACATTGCAATCAAAATCAAGCAACACGGTACAAACAGACAATGGATCGATTGCTTACTCTGACAAAAAAGAAATAGACTACAATAACCAAAGTATTGACATGGCAATTTTCTACAGTCAAGAAAGCCAAGAATTTACGAAAGGAACTTACAAAGTAAAAATCTACTGCGACGGTCAATTGATTGGAACAGACAGTTTCACTTTGAAGTAAATAAAATAACTTTAATGGAAAATCGGAGCGCTCTAAGTGTTCCGATTTTTTTTGTTCTGATGATTTATAATTGACTAATTTTGAACCAACAATTTTAAATAAAATGTGGATTTTTAGATTCAATCGCAATATCAAAAACTTATTTCGCTTACTGACGATTTTGAACATCATTATCAGTCATACTTTGCGCAATTGGTTTTATTCTGGACCTTTCCGAAAAATCTTTGATCCAAAGGGAAAAAAGCGTGTTTCACGTGCGGAAAGATTTAGATTGATTGTGGAAGATTTGGGTCCGACATTCATCAAATTCGGACAAATTTTGGCAGATAGACCTGATTTAGTTTCTGAGAATTTGCGCATTGAATTGAAGAAATTGCAATCTTCCGCCCGACCTTTCGACGATGAAGAAGCGATTTCAATCATCGAAACAGAATTGGGGAATGATGTGAATAATGTTTTTTCTTATATCGACAGAAAACACATTGCTTCCGCATCGATTGCGCAGGTTTTTCGCGCTACTTTGGTGAATGGCGAAAAAGTAATTTTAAAAGTTCAACGTCCTGGAATAAAGCGAAAAATCGAATTGGATTTGAAATTGATGCAAATTTTCGCGAAACGCATCCACAAAGCGTATCCAGAATTGAGCAGTTTCAATTTGGTGAGTTTCATTGATACTTTTGGTGACATCTTGCTCAAAGAATTGGATTTCACACATGAAATGTCAAACATGCTGCGCTTTACGCACATTTTCAAGGAAGACGAAAGATGCCACATTCCGCGTGTTTACAGCAGATATTGTACACCTCGATTGTTGGTAATGGAATATATTGAAGGATACAATCCAAGCGACATTGCCGTACTAAGAGAAAAAGGATTTTCAACGCAAACTATCGCTGAAAACGGTGTGAATATTGTCTTGACCATGATTTTGCGTCACGGTTTTTTCCACGCAGATCCGCATCCAGGAAATATTTTCATTCGTGGCAACAACCAAGTCGTTTTGATCGACCACGGCATGTGTGGCACGTTGAAACCAAAACAAATCAACGGATTGGTCAACTTTTTACTTGGTTTTTCAGACCAAAATCCAATTAAAATAACAAAAGCGCTGCTCCTTTTGACTGAAACCAAAAGTTTTCAAAGTTATGAAGACATGGAGTTTGAGATTGATGAATTGATCAAAACTTACAGTTATTTAGATTACAATCAAATCGACATTTCAAGCTTGTTTTCAGACACCTTTAAAGTATTGATGAAATATGGCATTGTGATTCCTGCGAATTTGTACATGTTGCTTAAAACCTTGGTAACGATACAAAACTTGGCGGAAGAATTGGAAGCCAAAATCTCCTTACCAGAAATGATTCGTCCTTTTGCGAAGGAAAAAATCATGGAGCGATTTAGCTGGGAATCCATCAAAGGAAAAGTAGTGAATTCGGTAGAAGATTATTTGTATTTAGTCGAACATTTGCCGCGCGATATTCGTGAAATTGTGACCAATTTTAAAAACGACGGTTTGAAACACACCTTGAAATTGGGCGATGATTCCATTAGCAACAAGCAAATTCGTGCACACATAAACCGCTTAGGAGTAATCTTATTGATCGGATTTATGTTGGTTTGTTCAACGTTGTTGATGATTTACAGCAAACCAACAGATTTTTCCAGAGATTTCTTCTATTTCTCTGTGATTATTGCAGGATTTGTGCTGGTTAGAGCAGTGTTGAAATCGAAGTGATGAAAGAACCCATTTTGTAATTAGCGATCTCTTCTCAACATTGAGATAAAACTATCAGGCGTCATAACGGCTAGCGAACTATTTTTAAAATCTTTGGTGTTTCGAGTGACAATTACGTCAATTTCTCCATCTAATTCTGCGGCATAATTTTGCAAAGCATCTTCAAAATCTTTAAAATCAGAATTTAACGCTTGAATAATGGCATTTCGCTCAACGGTCAAAACTTCCGTAATCGATAACAACATTTTCAATTTCTCAATCACTTTATCGTGTTTCGCCGTTTGTCTCAATAGATAGTAAACGTTGCTAATGATGACAGGAGTTACATAGCCTTTGACTTTTTGCATTTCACAAAGTGAAAAAATTTTAGCTGCATTTTCTGAAAACGGTTTTCTATCAAAAAAGAAATCTAAAATAACATCCGTATCGATCAATATTTTTGACATGATTTTAAAGATGTTTTTTTGTCAGCTGTTTGCCTAATTGTTTTTTGTAATCAAAACTTTCTGGTGCTTTAAACGAACCTTTTAAAGACTTTGTAATGGGTGACAATTCATCTTCGACAACAATTTGCTCGCTCGTGATTGCTTTCAAATAATTCTCAATCAAATTAGACAAACTTTGTTCTTTTGATTTCGCATATTGCTTGGCTAATTCAATCACTGATTGGTCAATAGTCAATGTCAGTTTCGTTATCATCTTTGATTATTTTCGAATTAAATACGAAGATACAATTTACACGTGTAAAAAACAAAAATATTACACGTGAATTTTATGCGTTAAACAAAAAATATTATTCTATCATCTCCTTATTCTCTGTATTCGCTTTAAAAAGTGGTTTTCCCTTCAGCGCTTTTGCCAAGGTGAAAATTGCTAAGAAGGCATATAAAACAGCCAAAACGATCGCTGCTTTGGTGTTTTTCAAAACATAAAATGACAAAATCGGTAATACTTGCATGGCATGCATTCCAATAAAATGTGCGACACGTGGATCTCCATATTTGGTGCTCCAATTCAATATAGGAATTCCGTTGCCACCATCAGGACCGCCAATAGTATGCGTTAATTTGGATCCCATGACGAAGCCTTCAAAGGAAAAAATAACGAAAATGATTAAACCCAAACGAATCGACCAGAGAAAATGATTGGGTAAAGTTGGGAAATCCGTGGTAAAAAAGAGCAATGCGACATACGCCGTATAAATTGTCACCAAAGTAGCGGCAATCGCCATCATTGAGTACAAAAATGAATACATCGGCGTACTCAAATTGAAATGCGATAATTGTCCTCGCGACGCTTGAAAGGCAATGTACACAATTTCAAATCCCAACAAAATAATCGTTGACCAATTGAATAATTGGATATTAAAATTCGGCAAATAAGCGCAAAACCACGCCATCGACCAAGCAAAAAGAAAGGTGGAAAAAGCAAATTTGAAAGGCTTGTACCAAGCGCTAACATTGTAAACTTGCGTATTAGAAATCTTAGTCAAAATCAAAAAAACGATGGCAAAAACGAAGCACAGTAAACCGTAATAAAATAGCGTTTCATTTTTTGTTTTAAGACTCTGTAGAAAATAAATCATAATAAATACTTGAAATTAGGGCTTACAAATAACCAACTTTGTTTGAACAATGTAAATGGAAGAATGTTTGGTTGCGATTTCAAACAATCCAATTCGATTTAAAAAACTTGCAGAACAAAAATTTCAATAAATTCCTCGAAACTGCATGCATTCTTGTAACTTTTAACTAAAAAAATCCCGAACATTTAAAAACATTCGGGACCGTTTCAAGTGAGAGGTGGAAGCCAACCCACAAGTTTATAAATGACTGTGAATTTGAATTTGGAAAAGTCTAACTGCTGAAATTAATCGCATACGATAAAATACTTCGCTAAAGTAATCAAATAAATCGAGCATTGCTTTTTTTCATTTCCAACATTTCAATAATGGCCAACAATTACATGAAAAAATTAGTTGAAAACGGTCTCTTTATTTGAAACGATTCAGTAATGATATTAAAAAAAAGAAAGTGTATTTTGATATCGTATGTTTTCAAAACCCTGTTTCTACTTACAAGAAACTGAATTTAGTTTACTACGTGCAAAATACTTTCATTCCATATTTTATTTGAAAAGTTCGTTTTTTTCGACAATAATAATAAATTTGCAAAAAAAATATAATTTATCTTTTATGAAAAAACTATTAACCGTTTCAGCATTTATTATTTTTGCTAGTAAAGTATCAGCTCAAGTAGAGTTTAATCATTCTGCAGGTGTAACTTATTTATTTGGTCATTACACCTTTGAAGGAGTAGTTGACGGAATTTCAGTTTCTGAAAATTCTACAATTGGTTATCCTGGATTGACCTATAATCCTCGTTTGGATTATCTTTTGAACGACAATTTGTCGGTTTCATTAAGTGTATATCCAACCCTTTGTTTTAGCGGTTCGGCAAGCTACAACAGTCGCTCAGGAGGAAGTGGAAGTAGTCGTTTTGCTTTTGAAATGCCTACACTTATTCAATTGAATTTAGGTCATCACGCAAGCAGAGATGCTGACGGAGATTTTGGTGGATTTTTTGGAGCTGGATTTAATTTCGGTTCATATTCAGGAATCGGAAAGTTGAAAGGTTTTACTGGAATGGGAGGTGTAAAATTCTATTTCAAAGAAAAATCAATCGGAATTAGAGCTGAATACACAAAACCAATTGGATTAGAAGATAATTTTAAAGCAAGCGTTTTAGGTTTAGGATTAGTCTACAATTTTGGTTTATAAAATTAAAATACTTCAATCATTTAAAGGATGTCAAATTTGGCATCCTTTTTTTTTATAATCCTGAACAGAAGGAAACAATAGGGTTCGTTTCAAGAAGCAAATGGAATCCAACCGATAATTTTATATATGAATGTAAAGGATAAAGTAATTTATTCTTTAACAATTTTATATTGAAAGGCTCTATCTGTTGTAATGATAAGTTGATAAATTCCTTGTTTTAAATTACTCAAATCAATTGAGGTGGATTCATTATTTGTTGAATTTTGTTTCCAACAAATTTTACCACTGTTATCAAACACTTCAATACTTCGAATTTCTTTTTGGTCGATTCCATGTATATTGAAAACAGAACTACTTGGATTGGGTGAAATTGAAATCAAGTTTTGCGAATACAATTCGTTTACGCTCAAATCATTTACACTAAAACATGCCGAAGTATCGCTGCAATTGTTTGCATCAACCACAATCACTTTTACAGAACCATTTGCAGTAAATGTAAAATTTGAAGCTGTTTGACTTGGAATACTTACATTCGTTTCACAATCAATCCACTGATAACTAGTTGCATTTGTGTTTAGTGACGTCAAGGTTAATCCATTTTGTGAAACGTCCACATTTACCGGATTGTAAAACTGAATATTGTAAGATACTGTGCTATCACAACCCGCAAATGAAAGAAATGTTTCGCTTGCCGTGGATGTTGTGGTGTAAGTTTGACCATCGATGACAATTGATTCTCCTGCACAGAGATTAATTGTTTCATTATGGGTAATTTGATCCAAAATTGAAACGATTGAAATCACCGTACTGTCACAACCAATGGCAGAAGTGTAAACATTTTCAACAGTTGATTCAAGGTCATAAAAAGTGCCATTTATTTCGATGGAATCACCAAAACAAAGCGTGAAATTTTCATTGGAAACAATCGGATTCAGCACATCAATCGTTGAAATTACCGTGCTGTCATTTCCAAATTGGTCTGTCAAAACATCCAAATAAACGCCATTTGAAGAATAGGTGTTTGTACCAATATTTACTGATTCGCCACTACACAAAGTGATTTCTTGCGTCGTCACTTCTCCTAAATTTCCGAAAGTAAAGAAATTGAAATCATTCAAACTATTAGCAGTTTCTATCGTTCCAAAATTATTTCCACCGCAAGTTCCTGTTGTTGCTCCGAGTTGATTGTCCCAAGAATTTCCATTCCATGAAGCAACACTCAATTCATTGCAATCAAAAATATCACTCGCATTGGCATCTTCCCAATACAAAGCAATTTGCACTTGACTGTTGGAGGCTGAACGTGTCATTCCCCAATGTTCGTTTAAACTTACAGCGGTTAATGGCGTGTTTACAGGTATTAAATTAGCATATGGAATTGCTTTGTAAAATACAGAAAAATGGCTGTTTATATCCGTAGGAGCGCTCATTTTAAGTCTAGCCCAATGGTTTGCATTTTGATCATCGACATCACCTGTGGGGAAAACAAAGCCATCGTTTCCGACTTTTGAAATTGGACCATCAACAAAACTGTTTGCGTTTCCTTCAGAACTTGATGCATTGTCTAAAATGGTCAAACTGAAAGGTGTCGGATTTTGAATTACACCTACATTTAAGTTTAGAAAATTACTAATATTAAAAGATTGATTCATTAAAATTCCTGAAGGATTAGAGATATTTAGTTGATTAAAAGTTGTAATCGTTGCGCCATCGATGATTTGTTGCGCTGCACCATTAAAAATGAGCTGATTTGATGCATGATTAAATAATCCGTCATTGGTAAAATCACCATGAATTCTCACAATACTTGGATTCACATGACTGAAATTTCCAGTTGGAGAAATGGCGAAATTATGAAATTGATAAAATCCTGTGCCATTTAATGTTGTATTTCCAGCAATGTTTACACCACCTGATAAAGAAACAATACCGCCTTCATTGCTTATGGAATTGGTGCTGGAAATGTTAAAAATCGAATTTCCTGTTTGAACGATACTATCGTTACTATGGATCAAATTCAGACTTGCTCCGCTGAAATTGACAATCGCGTTTTGAGCGATTCTCCAATCCATTTGAACGGTACTTCCAAGCAAATTCGAAATATTTCCACTTAAGTTTGAGGTGCCACCATTCATGATTACACTTGGTCTTCCTTCACCAGGCGCAACACCTAACCAAAATAGATCGCCAACAACATTCAAGGTTCCTCCGTTGATTGTGACGCTTGGATTAAAATTTCCCATTTCATTTTCAAGTCCTAATTCTCCGTTTACATTCAATGTTCCACCATTTAAAGTGTATTTTGAATCTCCTAAAACCAGGTCGCCATCTGCCAAAGCCATTGTTTCACCAACAGTTACAGTTCCATTGTTTTGGAGAATTGAACCGCCTAAATCCATTAATAATCTTTGATTTGCAGTTACTTGTCCGCCGTTAATTTCAATTAAAGCTCCAGTGCCTGCAATCAATCTTTGACCAACCAAAAGTGTACCTCCATTGATTTCCATGGAAGCGCCTAAATCAAATACCAATCGGCCATTTCCCGAAGAATTTACACTGAAATTTCCTGTTTCTAGAATGATTTTTGAATTCGCATCCAATACATCCACATCGTCAGAAGTCGAAAGATTGTTTTGAATCGTTAGTACTCCCCCATTTAAAATTTCAACTGCAGCGGGTGAAAAATTGGACGCAGTTAAAATCGTTGGTTGAAAAGCATTTCCTGTATAATTAGCTGGATCAATCACAATATCATCACCATTTTGCGGCATTGTGCTCCAATTTCCTGGGTTATTCCAATCTTGACTGATGGCTCCTGTCCAATCTTGTGCGTAAGAATTTAGTGAAAATACAATGATTAATAGGAATATTAGATTTTTCATCTTGAAATTTATTGAGGTGCAAAATTACTGCTTTTTGACAGTAAAGAAGCTAAAAATTGGTTAAAAAAAAGACGATTTCTTTCGATAAATTGATAAAAACTAACGGGAGTTAAAAAAACAGTAATTTAATTAAAATCAGACTTAATTATCTTTTCAAATCACCAATAATGCTTAATTTTACCTTATGATTTACGAGATTATTGACAACGCTTTGCGTGAAGATATTGGTGATGGAGATCATTCTTCATTGGCTTGTGTTCCTGAGAATGCAACTGGAAAAGCAACTTTGTTTGTGAAAGACGATGGAATTCTTGCAGGCGTTGAATTGGCTGAAATGATTTTCAAACGCTACGATCCAAACTTGAAAATGGAAATTTTGATTCAAGACGGAGCAGTTGTTAAAAAAGGCGACGTTGCATTTCATGTAGAAGGTTCATCTCGTTCTATTTTGGCAACCGAACGTTTGGTGCTGAATTTCATGCAGCGAATGAGTGGAATTGCCACGCAAACCTTTCAAATCGTGAGTTTATTGGAAGGTTTGGACACACAATTATTAGATACTCGTAAAACCACACCAGGAATCCGCTACATGGAAAAATGGGCGGTTAGAATTGGTGGAGGAAAAAATCACCGATTTGCTTTGTACGACATGATTATGTTGAAAGACAATCACATTGATTATGCAGGCGGAATCACCCAAGCGATTGAAAGTACAAACGCTTATTTGCAAAAAACTGGAAAATCTTTGAAAATCGAAGTGGAAGTGCGCAACGAGCAAGAATTAGACGAGGTTTTGGCAATAGGAAAAGTGGATCGAATCATGTTGGACAATTTTACACCAGAACAAATTTCAGCCGTTTTGCCAAAAATCCCAGCAAAATATGAAGTCGAAGCTTCAGGAGGGATAACGCTTGACACCATCAGAAAATACGCAGAAACGGGCGTTCATTTCATTTCCGTAGGCGCATTGACCCACAGTTTTAAAAGTTTGGATTTGAGTTTGAAGGCGGATTTTAGTGTGAAGTGATTTTAAGATTCTATTGATAGTATGAAATTTGATTAAATAGTTTAAGCCTGTGAATGTTTCAACATCATGGTATCTTGCTTTTATTAACAAATTCTATCATTTTGATTTGCATACCTTTGATGATAATCAAACCATTAAAATCTTGACTTTTGATTGGGAAAATATTTGAATTGTGTTTAATGTCACGTACGTTTCCAAAGTGAACCCTTTTATTTGCTAGGGTGTCAATTGCAACTATTTTTTTCTCCTTGATATAACCCAAGTAGGTATTTTTACTGTCAGAATAAATGTGATATAATTGACTTTTTTTCACAAAACTTCCGATAATATTAATATTAGACGTATCCAATAAAATTTCATATCCTTTGTCATAGCCAACAGGATGTTTTATTTCTTGACGAAAATCCTCGGGATAAATATCATACCAGCGGCAATTTTCAAGCTGACATTTCTTTTTAATTTCATATAAATTTCTCGGGTTTTTAATTTTAAAAACTTTTGACATCCCGGAAATATGTGGTAGTGATGAAGTTAAATAAAATGAACCATTTATCTTTTGAATACCTGCAAGACACGTAGCCTGGCAACTATACGTTTTTCTTGTTTTTTTATCTTTAAAATAAATTGCCCCACCAAATTCTCCAGCACAACAAGTACGAACTAAAAATTCATCATCTTCATAAATCGGAATTTTAAGTTCTTCGCTGAAGTAATTTGCTTTTGAAATATTATGTGACTCTTTAATGTTCCATGAATTGTTTTTCCAATACACAATGGAATAGCTCTCAAGATAAACTTTAATCCCAAAAAGTGTATCGTTGGAGGTCCAAATTTTATGGTTACATTTATTTTCATCTTGATTCATCAGTATACTTACTTCTGTATTAACTGAGAAATCAGAATTTAGATAACCAATTGAAAATGGAGTGTCATATTTAGAAATAAAAACAAAACCATTTTCAAATTGAATAATGTCAAAAAAATCAACTGGCAATTCCACCTCAATTTTTTCGATTTCAAATTTTTCAGGAATGAAAATGTTTTTCTTTTCTGTGCAAGAATTAAGCAGGATTATTATAAATATGCTATAAAAATATTTCATTCTCACCTTGTAAAACTACACTTTCTTCAACAACTCCAACTTCTCATCAATCTCTTTCAAAATCAAAAATTGCTTTTGTTGCGTTTCAAATAATGTTTTGATTTGGTCTTCTAAAAGCAAATCCATTTTTTGATGCAAACTTCTGATTTGCATTTCAGATTTCAAGTTGATCAAGTAATCGTTTTCGCCACGTTTTCTGTCTTTTTCCTCTTGACGGTTTTGACTCATCATGATAATAGGCGCTTGCAATGCGGCAATGCACGACAAAATTAAATTCATCAAAATGAATGGATAAGGGTCAAATTTCCAAACGCCTAGCGCGAAAATATTGAAGATAATCCAAATAGTAAGGAAAACACCAAAGAAAATGATAAACTTCCAACTTCCGCCGAAATAGGCAACTTTATCAGAGATTCGCTGACCTTGTGTCAAAATTTCCAATGGTGGATTCAACAGATTTTGAATGATTAATTCTTCCGCTTCAATGGAGTCTTGAACAATTTTATGCAATTTATCCAACTGCTCATTTTCAGATTTGGTGATTTTTTCAACTAAATCAGTTTTCATTTGCCTAAAATTATTTTTTTGAAATAGTTTTTTTCAATCGAATGTAAATGTGCTTTACGTTTGTTCTACCCGATTCGCGTTCGTCAATCTCAAAAATATCCATGCTTTTGAAAAGCGGCAACATTTTAGTAAAACCGTAATTTCTTGGATCAAAATCTGGTTTTTTCTTCAATAACAAATTTCCCAATTCGCCCAAAAATGTCCAACCATCTTCTTCTTCTAAATCTTCGATACTTTTGGTTACCAATTTAATCAACTCAGGATCAATTAAATTCAAAGGATTTTGTTTTTTCTCTTTCGTTGTAGAATTTTCATCCGTATTTGGAATGATTTCCTTCGGTTTCAAAATCTCCAAATAGATGAATTTATCACAAGCAGTAATGAAAGGTGTCAGCGTTTTCTTTTCACCGATTCCAATCACTTTCATGCCTGATTCTCTCAATCGTGTGGCCAATCTCGTGAAATCGCTATCGCTCGAAACGATGCAAAATCCATCCACTTTTCCAGTATATAAAATATCCATCGCATCGATAATCAATGCGCTATCAGAAGCGTTTTTTCCTGTGGTGTAACTGTATTGTTGAATCGGTTGAATCGCATTTTCTAGCAACACCTTTTTCCATCCCGAAACTGTTGGCTTCGTCCAATCAGCATAAATTCGTTTGAAAGTCGGTGTTCCGTATTTCGCAATTTCTTGAAACATCTCTTTTACGTGAGAATAAGGCACGTTGTCGGCATCAATAAGCACCGCAAATTTTAAATCTTTGTTTGGTTCCATTTTGTTCATTTTATCAATCAATTGAATTGACAAAACATTGGCATTTCACTTTTGATTTTTTATTAAAGGTACGCTTTAATTTTGAAAATTATCTTATTGGCAACCATAAAATGAAAGTCGTTCCTTTTCCAACCGAACTTTTGACTTGAATATTTCCTCCGTGCTGTTCGATAATGATTTTCACATAATACAATCCCAAACCAAATCCTTTAACATTGTGCAAATTTCCCGTTGGAACGCGGTAAAATTTATCGAAAATCAATTTGACGTCTTCGCGTTTAATTCCAATTCCATTATCGGTAATTTCCAACACAAAACCATTTTTTTCATTTCTAGTTTTAATTGCAATTGAAGGTTTTACTTCACAATATTTAAT
>JBFYPS010000270.1:0-6574 GCA_041303135.1 Crocinitomicaceae bacterium
CTGCCATCAAAACACGTGGGTCTGTTCCCAATCCAAGTGGATGTGCATGATCTCTGTAGGCAGTCATGTGACTATCTGTTGGACGGCTACCACTTACAGTACCCGCAACGATTGCTTCTTGACCTATATATAAATGGCAAAAACCACCAAATTTTTGTTGAATGTATAATTGCCCCGCCTTCTCTTCAAAGCGACGCATTAATAGCATGTCTTTGTACCATTTCACATAGGTTTCCTTTGAAAACTTTGAATTGGAAGCAACTGAACTTTTTTTGGTTGTTTTGCTTGGTTTTGCAACTGCTTTTGTAGCCATAATTTTGCTATTTTTTTTTACGAAAGGCAAATATAACAAGAAGAATCCAAACAAAATAATTTTTCAAATACTCAATTTCGATTAATCTAAATATACTTAGTGTCTTTTTTACATTAAGCCTTGTGTTTTAGTAGAAACAAAGGATTCAAAAAAATGTTTGGATTTGAAAATTTTAATTCAAAAAAATAATAATCCTTGCAATACACAAAAAAATGCGTACTTTTGCGGTGGGGTAAGTCTTGTACGACCAGCTCCTTCTAACTCCTCCAGGGCAGGAATGCAGCAAAGGTAAGAAGTTGAGCGGTGCGATGCGAGTAGCTTGCCCCACTTTTTTTGACCTTAAATGCAAAGAAAGTATTCCAATTACTAATGCAAAAGACTTTCTTTTTATTTTGCAAACGAATGAATCTTTTTTCATTTGATTTTTAAACTTGATTTTCACTTTAAAATATTGAAACATGAAATTTTTCATTGATACCGCGAATTTACAAGAGATTAAAGAAGCCAATGATCTTGGGGTTTTAGATGGAGTTACCACCAATCCTTCCTTGATGGCTAAAGAGGGAATTACTGGACAAGAAAATATCTTGAATCACTATAAAGCCATTTGTGAAATTGTAGATGGAGATGTAAGTGCTGAAGTCATTGCTACAGATTTAGAAGGAATGATTCGTGAAGGCGAAGTATTAGCAGCACTTCATAAGAATATTGTAGTTAAAATTCCAATGATACCTGAAGGAATCAAAGCGATTAAATACTTTTCAAATAAAGGAATTAGAACCAATTGTACTTTGATTTTTTCTGCAGGTCAGGCATTATTAGCTGCCAAAGCTGGGGCAACTTATATCTCTCCATTCATCGGAAGATTAGATGACATTTCAGTGAATGGTTTAGATTTAGTAGCACAAATTCGTCAAATTTACGACAATTACGTATTTGACACAGAAATACTTGCAGCTTCTGTAAGACATCCAATGCACATTATCAACTGTGCAGAAATTGGTGCCGATGTAATGACCGGCCCATTGAGTGCGATCCTGGCACTCGCCAAACATCCTTTGACAGATTCAGGTTTGAAGCAATTTTTAGCTGATCACGCCAAAGGCAATAATTAAGAATCCTTTATTCAAAAACAGAAAAGTGTCAATCTAGTTGGATTGGCACTTTTTTGCGTTTTGGGAATTTATCAATTGTAAAATACAGATTGAATTGGAAATATTTCAATTCTTGCTTCTAATTTCTTCATTCTAACTGAACCATTTATCTAAAGCCTAATAAATTCTAAAATCTCAAAACATTTCACTGATTTTACTGTTGATTCAAGGAGATTTATTTACTTTTATCACTCAATTGACTTTCATTCCAAATGGCACAACAATACATTCACGTCAAAGGCGCTCGAGTTCACAATTTAAAAAATATTGATGTCAAAATTCCCCACGGAAAAATCACCGTAATCACCGGACTTTCAGGTTCTGGGAAGTCATCGCTGGCCTTTGATACCTTGTATGCCGAAGGTCAACGACGTTACGTAGAAAGTCTTTCTTCTTATGCTCGTCAATTTTTAGGAAAATTAGACAAACCTGAAACTGATTTTATCAAAGGAATTTCTCCAGCGATTGCGATTGAACAAAAGGTAACTTCTAGCAATCCGAGATCTACAGTTGGCACAACGACAGAGATTTACGATTATTTGAAATTGCTTTTTGCCAGGGTTGGAAAAACAATTTCTCCCGTTTCAGGATCGGAAGTCAAAAAACACACCGTTTCAGATGTAATAGATTTTTTGACAAAGCAACCTGAAGGCTCAAAAGCATATATCCTTGCTCCTATTCATTCCTTTGAAAAATATGGAGTTGAACGTCAACTGACTTTATTGAAAGATCAAGGTTACGCACGTTTATTTTTGGATAACGAAATCATTGATTTAGAAACGATTGATAAGTCAATCAAACATATAGAAAACGCAAGAATTTTAGTCGATCGAATCAAAACTTTTCGTGAGGATGAAGAGGCGATGGTGAGGGTAGCAGATTCAATTGCGTTGGCATTTGCTGAAGGTCAAGGTAATTGCGAAATCCACTTTCCAGACACCAATGAAACTTTCATTTTCAACAACAGATTTGAATTTGATGGAATTGAATTTGTAGAACCAAGTGAACATTTTTTCACCTTCAATAATCCTTTCGGCGCTTGTAAAACCTGCGAAGGATTTGGATCTGTGATTGGAATCGATCCCAATTTGGTGATTCCCGACCCAAGTTTGAGCGTTTTTCAAGGCGGAATTGTTGCTTGGAAAGGCGAAACGATGGGGGAATATTTGAATGAATTGGTACTTTCTGCCTCAAAATTCAATTTCCCGATTCATCGACCGATTGAAGAACTTACTGAAGCTGAATATCAATTACTTTGGGAGGGAAACAAGTACTTTTCAGGATTGAATAAATTTTTCAAATTTCTAGAAAGTCAATCGTATAAAATTCAATACCGCGTGATGCTTTCCCGCTACCGCGGAAAAACAGTTTGTCCTGATTGTAAAGGAACTAGATTGAGAAAAGACACAAATTATGTAACTGTAAATGGGAAAACCATCACAGAAATTGTTTTGACTCCTGTCAAAGAAATTTATACCTTTTTCAAAGAATTAACTTTGGAAAGTCATGAAACTCAAATTGCCAAAAGATTATTGCCTGAAATTACAAACCGATTGGGATTTTTGAACGAAGTTGGTTTGGGATATTTAACTTTAAACCGACAATCAAATTCGCTTTCAGGTGGTGAATCACAACGCATCAATTTAGCGACTTCCTTGGGAAGTAGTTTGGTTGGTTCGATGTATATTTTAGACGAACCGAGTATTGGTTTACATCCACGCGATACGCAAAAATTAATCAAAGTGTTAAAAAACTTACGTGACTTGGGAAATACGGTCATTATTGTTGAACACGAAGAAGACATCATGGAAGCGGCGGATGAGATTTTAGATATTGGTCCTATGGCTGGTGTTTATGGTGGTGAAGTTGTTTTTCAAGGAAATCATGCGGCCTTAATCAATCAAAAAAACAGTTTGACAGCGCAGTATTTAACGGGTGAAAGAAGAATCGAGATTCCGTCAAGACGCAGAAAATCAAACAATAAACTTACGGTTATTGGAGCCAAAGAAAACAATCTAAAGAATATAACAGTCGACTTTCCTTTGCACAGTTTAGTTTGTGTGACAGGTGTTAGCGGCTCGGGAAAATCAACTTTGGTAAAAGATATTTTGTATCCCGCCATGCGCAAACATTTGGGACAATTTGGAGATTTTCAAGGAAATTTCAAAGCGTTAGAAGGAGATTTGAAATTGATTAAGGAAATCGAATTTGTAGATCAAAATCCTATTGGAAAATCGTCTCGAAGCAATCCTGTGACCTATGTGAAAGCGTTTGACGATATCCGAGAATTGTTTGCTCGTTTACCTTTATCGAAAGCAAGAGGTTATAAACCTGGTTTTTTCAGTTTCAATGTTGAAGGTGGAAGATGCGAAATGTGCGAAGGCGAAGGAAGAGTAACTGTTGGTATGCAATTTATGGCTGATGTTCACTTGCTTTGCGAGGCTTGTAATGGTTCGCGATACAAATATGAAACCTTAGAAATCGAATTTAAAGGCAAAAATATTGCGGATATTTTGAATTTAGATATTGAAAATGCACTTGAATTTTTCAAAAATGCTGGGGATAAATTGGCTGATAAAATAGTCACCAAAATTCAGCCACTTTTTGATGTTGGCTTGGGCTATTTGCAACTGGGACAATCGTCTAGCACATTGAGTGGCGGAGAAGCACAAAGAGTTAAATTGGCATCATTTTTAGCCAAAGGCGACACTTCTTTGTCCACACTTTTTATCTTTGATGAACCAACAACCGGATTGCATTTTTACGACATCGAGAAATTATTGATTGCATTTCAACGATTGATCAATAATGGAAATTCGATTATTGTGATTGAACACAATGCAGACATTATCAAGTCAGCAGATTGGGTAATTGACATAGGACCTGATGGAGGAAATGAAGGAGGCGAAATTGTTTTTACTGGTACACCAGAAGATTTAATTAAGGATGAAAATAGTTTTACAGGGAGATTTTTGGCGAAGAAATTCATTTGAAATGTATAAGTTGAATTTTCTGTAGCTGCTGATTTTATTGGTACTTAAGTGATTCTAACGGATAAAAACATTTAACAATCAGATATTTTTATTACATTTAACGAACTAATTGAAACTAAAAATGAAATCAAAACGCTACTTCACTTTTTCCAAGTTGATTTTCCAACTTGTTATAATCCTCGGATTTACAGATCATTCAATAGCACAAGTTTATGGATGCACAGATCCGCTTTCTCAAAACTTTGACCCTTTAGCAGAAATTAATGATGGTAGTTGTACTTATGTAACTGCTTCAATTTCAAATATTACTTCTATATCGCTTAGCGATAGCTTGAAGGAATCTTCTGGATTAATACAATGGAATGGTTTGATTTGGTCACAAAATGACAACGATGACAACTATTTGTACGCAATAAATCCCAATAGTGGAACTGTTGATTCTACGATTTTAATTTCGGGAGTATTCAATGACGATTGGGAGGAAATATCGCAAGATGTCAATTATATATATCTAGGAGATTTTGGAAATAATAGTCATGGAAACAGAACTGATTTACATATTTTGAGAATTTTAAAATCTGGCTTACCTTCTGATTTACAAATTGATACAATCTACTTTCATTATCCAGAGCAAACTGATTTCAGTAATCAAACTAATAATTCTTCAAATTTTGACTGTGAGTCCTTTATTGTTTCATCTGATAGTATTTTCTTATTTACCAAACGTTGGGGAGACAAGCGAACTTTGCTTTATGGATTTCCAAAAGTTCCAGGTAATTATGCTGCTCACTTGAAAGATTCCTTTGATATTCAAGGATTAATAACTGGTGCAACATTTTTGGAAAATGAAAAATTGGTTTCAATTTGCGGATATAGTTCTACACTTCAACCATTTGTTTGGTTGCTTTATGATTTTCCCGGAACAAATTTTTTCAAAGGGAACAAAAGAAAAATCAGTTTACCACTTTCCTATACACAAGTTGAAGGAATTACAACACTTGATGGATTGAATTATTACGCTAGTAATGAATATTTTATAAATGGTCCCGTTGTTTCTCCGCAGCGATTTCACTCCTTCAATTTAGCGCTCTTTTTGGAAGGTTATTTGACTGGCAATTATGCGCAAATAAATCAAATTGAAAAAGAACAAATACTCATTTATCCAAATCCATCGACTGGGAAATTTATTGTTCAAACAGATTATGAAAATTTAGGCGACGAATTTTTAATTTATAATTTAAGCGGAAATTTGATCCAAAAAGGAATTTTATCCACCGAAAATCTAGAAATTGACTTGACGGAAAAAGGAATTTACTTTTTAAAATGGAGAGGAACTTTTACTAAAATAATCGTAAATTAACCTTACTTAAAAATGAATTTATAAATCAACACAATTCCAAAAACAATCAAAGCAGAACCAGTTAAATAGTTGACAATATTCATCATTCTATCAGTCAAGAAATGTTTGATTTTCCCTGCTAAAAAGACCTTTCCCAATTCCAAACAAAGCACAAAACCTAAAACTATTAAAAAGAATAGAATCATTTTAAAAAGCGAAAAATGTACTGTTTTGCCAATTGCTGTTGCATTTGCCAACCACAAAAACCAAACTGCAGGATTAAATAAATTCAATAAAAATCCTTTTGAAATCAAAAAAAATGCGGACGCTTGTGTGACAGGTTCTTCTTTATCTTCAGCTTTAATTGATTTTTTTAGAAAATAGGTTATGCCAAAAATCAATAATAATGCGCCACCAACAACGGATGAAATATCTTGTGTTTTTGGAGAATTTAGAAGATTTCCAAGTCCAAAATAAATCAAAATACTGACTGTAATACTTAGAAATAAATCACTCAAAACAATTCCAAGAGCCAACATTGAGCCATGTTTATATCCTTCACGAATTCCTGCATTGATCAATGCAAAAAAAGCTGGACCAAAGGAAAAAGTCAAAATCATGACAATAACAACACCTTGAGAAATTAAATCTAAAATCAAATTTGCAAAAATTAAATTGTACGATTGAAATTCTATTCCATTCGCTTTCAAACAAATTTAATGATTTTAAGTTAAAAATAATCATTGTTTAACCTCAAATTAACTAATTTATAATC
>JBFYPS010000271.1:0-9085 GCA_041303135.1 Crocinitomicaceae bacterium
GATTCAAAAGGTAAAGTGAACGATCTTGAAGCTTACACAACTTTAAAAACTGTTGTTGAAAAAAACAGTTTGTGGTGTTATTTTACAGCTCCAAATGACGGTAAATTAAGTATTGATGCAAAAATTGCTTCAGGTACAATTCAAATGATTGTGTTTCAAAATGAAATAGATGATTTGTGCGTTGGTTTACAAAAAGGTACCACTGAAATCAAAAGAATTATTGATCATTCAAAAAGTGACAAGATTAGTCTTTCCTTAATTATTGGCGAAAATAACCTTTACCCCATGGAACTTAAGAAGAACCAAAAAGTCATGTTTCTTTTTAATACACAAGAAAAAGGTAAACCTACTTTAGATTTCACACTTAATTTTGACAGAAACAACGAAACATCAAATGCAGAAGAAGAAAAGGCTAAATCTCAAAAAGTAGTTGACATTAGAAAAAGTAATGTAAATCCTTACGTAAATATTCAAATTCGTGATGTTGAAACTGGAAATCCAATTGTCGCCAATATAGAAATCAATGGAATTAAAAATCTATCAACCTTATACAATGGGTCTGATTTTCTATTTAACGTTGATAAATCAGGTCAAATTGGTGTAAAATGTGATGCTCAAGGTTATTTTTTTGCTGATAGAAATGAAGCTATTTCATCTCGCACAAATCATGAATTAACGATTTGGATGGAAAGAATTGCACCAGGCAAAAGTTTGCGCCTTGATGATATTGAATTTCAACCTGGAACAAGTGCGCTTACAAATGCAGCGGAGGATAAACTTCGTCGCTTAAAAGATTTTCTTTCTTTAAATTCTGGAATCAAAATCGAAATTCAAGGACATGTACATTCAACAGGTGAAAATTGCTTTGCAGCACAAAAGCTTTCTGAAGCGCGCGCACGAAGAGTTTATTTGTTTCTTGATGAAAATGGAATTGATAAAGCCAGAATGGAAGCAGTTGGATATGGAAATACACAACCCATTTTTCCAAAACCTGAATTTTCCTACGAAGAACAAGCAAATCGCAGGGTTGAAATCAAAGTATTGTAAGTTGAAAATATTTCAAAAATCAAAAAGGAGTCTCAATTGAAACTCCTTTTTTTATTTATTTATTTTGTTAGAAAAATTTTATCCTTTTTTAAATAAATCTGAAATCAAA
The DNA here is from genome assembly GCA_041303135.1 of Crocinitomicaceae bacterium. Taxonomy (GTDB): domain Bacteria; phylum Bacteroidota; class Bacteroidia; order Flavobacteriales_D; family Crocinitomicaceae; genus JAQVCM01. The sequence goes on from JBFYPS010000271.1 coordinate 1,157, forward strand.
TCATCTTTCACAATTGCTGGAATTGTTACTTTCAATTTTGGCTCCATATCCATCGCTCTTTTGATGGCAAAAATTGCACCTTCATTTCTAGCCCAACTTCTTCGAGATATTCCGTTATTTACGTCCCAATGCAACATCATTTTTAATCTTCGATCTGCATCCTGAGAACCATCAAGCAACATTCCAAATCCACCGTTGATAACTTCTCCCCAACCTACTCCACCACCATTGTGAATGGAGATCCAAGTTGCGCCTCTAAAACCGTCACCAATCACGTTTTGAATTGCCATATCTGCGGTAAATTTTGAACCATCGTAAATATTGGAAGTTTCTCTATAAGGAGAATCTGTTCCGGAAACATCGTGGTGATCTCTTCCCAAAATAACAGGTCCAATTTCTCCTGCAGCAATCGCATTGTTGAAAGCTTCCGCAATTTTCATTCTGCCTTCTGCATCGGCATATAAAATCCTTGCTTGCGAACCAACCACCAATTTATTTTCTTGTGCGCCTTTAATCCATTGAATGTTGTCCTCCATTTGTTGAATAATTTCAACTGGGCTTGTTTGAATCATTTTTTCTAAGACTTCGCAAGCAATTGCATCTGTTTTAGCCAAATCTTCTGGCTTACCAGATGCGCAAACCCAACGAAATGGTCCAAATCCATAATCAAAACACATTGGACCCATAATATCTTGCACGTATGAAGGATATTTAAAATCAATGTGATTCTCCGCCATAACATCAGCGCCAGCCCTTGAAGCTTCCAATAAAAACGCATTTCCGTAATCGAAGAAATAGGTTCCTTTGGCTGTGTGTTTATTAATTGTAGCAGCATGACGCACAAGGGTCTCTTTCACTTTCAATTTGAATAATTCAGGATTATTAGCCATCAAATCATTTGATTCTTCAAATGTCAATCCAATAGGATAATACCCTCCAGCCCAAGGATTATGCAAAGATGTTTGGTCTGAACCCAAATCAATATGTAAATTCTCTGTATCAAATTTTTCCCAAACATCAACAATATTGCCCAAATACGCAATCGAAACCGCTTCCTTGTTTGACATTGCTTCGCTAACTCTAGCTGTTAATTGATCTAAATCTTCGATTATTTCATTTACCCAACCTTGTTCATGTCTTATTTTAGTGATTTTTGGATTCACTTCAGCGCAAACAGTCACACAACCAGCAATATTTCCCGCTTTGGGTTGCGCGCCACTCATTCCTCCTAATCCAGAAGTTACAAATAATGAACCTTTTGGAGATTTTTTGATTTTTCTAAAACCATTCAATACAGTGATTGTCGTTCCATGAACAATTCCTTGCGGTCCAATATACATATAAGAGCCTGCGGTCATTTGTCCGTATTGAGTTACACCAAGTGCATTGAATTTTTCCCAATCATCAGGTTTGGAATAATTCGGAATCATCATTCCATTTGTTACCACCACTCTAGGAGCGTCTTTATGTGAAGGAAAAAGCCCCATTGGATGTCCAGAATACATGGTCAAAGTTTGATCTTCTTCCATTTCTGACAAATATTTCATGGTCAATCGATATTGAATCCAATTCTGGAAAACGGCACCATTTCCTCCGTAAGTTATTAATTCATGTGGATGTTGCGCAACTGCATGATCCAAATTATTCTGAATCATCAACATAATAGCTTTTGCTTGCTGACATTTACCAGGATAATCATCAATTGATCTTGCGTAAATCTTATAGTCAGGACGAAATCTATGCATGTAAATTCTTCCATAGACATTCAACTCATCCAAAAATTCAGTAGCCAATTCAGCATGAAAGCTCTCTGGAAAATAACGCAAGGCATTTCTCAAAGCTAATTTTCTTTCTTCTTCTGAAAGGATTTCTTTGCGCTTTGGAGCATGATTTACATTCGCTTCATATACTTTTTTTGGAGGAAGTACACTGGGAATTCCTGACTTAATATCTTCTTGAAATTCTTGTATTGTCATCTTGAAAAATTTGATGCAAAAATACAAGGAAAATATAGAAAAAGCGGAATAAATTATGTCAATTAAAAGAAATCTTGTTTTAGATTATCCGCCGTTCCTTGAATTAATTTACCTGATAATTGAAACGTGACCAGAATAATTGTAAATATCATCAGTGATAGAATCTTTGGTCCTGATTGTCCAAGTGTAAGTTCCATCTGGTAAAACTTCACCATTGTAAGTTCCATCCCATTTCACACTAATGTCATTGGATTCCCAAACAATTTCTCCCCAGCGATTATAAATTTTTAAATTAAAATCATAGAAATCAATTCCCGCCATATAAACGAACCATGATTGATTGAATTCATCACCATCAGGTGTAAATGCGTTGGGCGCATAAATATACACTTCTGGCAAGACAGGAACAAAATTCATCGCAGTGTCTTTGCAACCAAATTCAGTGGTAGTAATTAATTGAACATTGTAACTGCCAACTTCACCTTCAGGAAATTTTGAAATTGGATTTTCTAAAATCGAGTTTGCAGGATTACCTGATTGAAAACTCCATTCATAACTATATCCATCTGTGGATTGATTAATAAAATGCACCTCCGTATTAAACATATAGATTGGAGAAGGTGTCCAAATGAAATCAGCAGTAGGTTTTGGATTTGAATGCAAGAAAGCTGGAATTGTTAAAGAATCGACACAACCAGCAGGTGAAACAACGATTAATTGAACTGCATAATCACCTTCCCACATGGCTGCAGTAGTAAATGAATTTTGGTTTATAAAAGTTTGACCGTCAGAAACTGCCCATGAAGAACTTTGCACCATCGTCGGGTCAGTTGTGTTTGTAACAACAAAAACAGCAGGCTCACAAATCGCACTATCTAAAACTGTAAACTGAGGCTGAGGCAATGGTAAAACCACAACTTCACAAGAAAGCACCAACGGAGAAGATTCACAACCATCAGTAATTGTAACATTGTAAGTCATAGTTGCAGCAGGATTTGCACTGATTGAACTATTCACTCCTGTTGAATTTGAACCATTAGACCAAACATAATTATAAGGAGCTCCAATTCCATCGGAAGCAGTAGCTGTAATATTTTGAGGATAACCTGGACATATTGAAAATGTTGGTGTAATGACTCCTGAGATTGGTAATCTTACTGTTACATATATTGAATCTGGCGCAGACAAACATCCATTTTCATTGACTGCTACCACATCATAATAGGTATTTACAATAGGTGACCCAGTTTGATTGGCACTCGTACTATTTGTATGTCCCCAAATATAAGTAAATGAAGTTCCATTTACACCTTGTGCAATTAAATTAGCAGTTCCATTTTGACAAACTAAAGTATCATTTGAAATTAAAACTGCGACAGTTGGCGGTTCAACGAGTGTAATATCAGAACAAATCTGACATCCAAGCGTATTTCTTGAACAAACCGTATATGTGGCAGCGGCAAATCCTCCTAAAGTATTTGATGTTTGCCAAGTCACTCCATTATCAAAACTATATTCAGATGCTTGTGCTGATGAAATCGTTATCTGACCATCGGTATATCCGCCACAAGAAGGATCAACTTTAGAAACAGTTTGTACCAATTCTGAAACCAACACAGAAACAGTATCTCTAATAATTCCACAAACAGTATTATTCTCTCTTAAAATAAATTTATATAAACCAGGCTGATTTACTGTAACAGTTGGATTTAAAACACTGAAATTAGGAGAAAAAGTTGCTGTAGCTGCAGGAGTGAGCCCTGTTGGTAAAATACTTGACCAAGAAGTGGTATTGTTCGCACTACCAACTGTTCCAGTCAAATTTATAACTTGTCCAAAACAAACCGTTTGGTCGATTCCTGCATTTGGTTGTGGAGGATTTACTACCGTGATTGTAAAATCAACTATTTGAACAATTCCAGAAGTAGGTTCTGTTACTTCCACAGAATAAACGGTAGTAACAGTTGGTGTTACAGTAACGTTTGATCCTCCTGTTGTATTTGAAACTCCAGTTGTTACCAACCAATTAAAAGTTGGATTGATCATACCAGGCGTTAAAATATTTACAGTAGCTGAATTTCCTAAACAAATTGTTTGATCAGGAGTTGTTGGATTACAATCTACACTTGCTGAACCAAAAAAATTGAGATTTACATTCTGTGAAGTTCCACTGTAATTTGATAAACACAACAAATAAGTTTGTCCAGCAACTACATTTAGTGGAGCTACATAACTGGTTCCAGATGCGTTTGGAGGATAATTTGCAGGCGTTGACATTCCAGTATTTCCATTGCAGGTACCATTCCAATTACATGCTACGGGAGCAAGTGTATTTCCTGTGATTCCAGCACAAGTTGCCGAGGCATTTGTATAAGGCCACATGATCCAATCAAAACAACCACTTCCAGATGGCGTTCCATTGGCATTTAAACCAATAATTGACCATTGCAAAGTACCTGATGTAACAACTGAAATGGTTATAAATGTAGAACTTGTTTCACCAGAAAGTAAACAACCTGAATTGTTACCATAAGGTGGAGTCGACGGATTCGAAATATTATTTGAAGTCGTGAAGTCTACAATATTTGTTGCAGAATTATTAGGTTGGATTCCAAAAGAAGGTGTAGTACAACCAGGAACTGCGCCATTGCAATTATTTGGTGTTTGACCATTCGCAATAAAAATGACCAATAAATTTAATATTAAAATTATTTTTTTCATAATTACTCGTTTGGACAATTAACAAATGGATATGGATTAACCAAATCAGTTCCGTGTAAACCAATTTGAATACATGCTGCTTTGTTTTCGTAAATCCCTAACCAAGACTTGAAAGTTTCTAATGGTAATTCATTGATATCTTTGGAAAGCAAAAAGAGTCTTTTGGAAATCCAATCAAGTCTCACAACTTTCACATATGGATTAGCTTGTAAAATAGCTGTCAAATCATTAAAATCTTCTTGATTGTCAATCGTAAGCATGCATTGAGCAAAATAATTCGTTTCATTTTGCTGTTGACTATAAGAACCGAAACTTGTCAACATCAGTACTAATCCTACAAGAAGTAATTTCATTATAAAGTAATTATGATTAATCAAAAGACGAAATTAAACAATTGAGGTTGTCTTTCAAAAAGAAAAAAAAGAATATATTGTAATGCTAAAACAAAAAAAGAAGGACAAAAGCCCTTCTTTTCAATCTCTATAATGAAATAATTACTTCAAATATTTAAATGTGCTACCTGGATAAACTGCTGTATTTCCAAGTTGTTCTTCAATTCTTAATAACTGATTGTATTTAGACATACGGTCGCTTCTAGAAGCAGAACCTGTTTTTATCTGACCACAATTCAAAGCTACTGCCAAATCTGCAATTGTGTTGTCTTCAGTTTCGCCAGAGCGATGACTCATAACTGAAGTATATCCATTTCTGGTAGCCATTTGAACTGCTTCAATCGTTTCGGTTAATGTACCAATTTGATTGACTTTGACAAGAATTGAATTTGCTGTATTTTCTTCAATTCCTCTAGCCAATCTTTTTGTGTTTGTAACAAATAAATCATCTCCAACCAATTGAACTCGATTTCCAATAGCATCTGTCAATAATTTCCAACCTGACCAATCATCCTCTGCTAAACCATCTTCTATTGAAATGATTGGGTATTTATTTGACCATTCAACCCAATATTGGACCATTTCTTCAGAGGTTCTTTCTTCTCCAGTTGATTCAAAAACATATTTTCCATTTTTGTAAAACTCTGATGAAGCGGCATCTAATGCAATAAACACATCTTTTCCAGCAACAAAACCTGCTTTTTCAATAGCTTCTAAAACAACTTGAATTGCTTCTTCATTGGAACCCAAATTTGGAGCGAAACCACCTTCATCACCAACATTTGTTGACATACCACGTGATTTCAATACATTTTTTAAATGATGGAAAATTTCAGTACCCCATCTTAAACCTTCAGAAAATGAACTAGCTCCAAAAGGCATAACCATAAATTCCTGAATATCTATTAAATTGTCAGCATGAGAACCACCATTTAAGATGTTCATCATTGGAACGGGCATTGTAACTGCTCCAACTCCACCGATATATTGATACAAAGGCAATTTCGCCTCTTGCGCTGCAGCACGAGCAACAGCCAATGAAGTTCCTAGAATTGCATTTGCGCCTAAATTAGATTTATTTTCAGTACCATCTAATGCACATAAGTCAGTGTCTATCGCTTTTTGATCAAAAATGGATTTCCCAATCAGCAATTCAGCAATTACTGTATTTACGTTATTTACAGCTTTTAAAACTCCTTTGCCTAGGTAAACTGATTTATCGCCATCTCTCAATTCAACCGCTTCATGAATTCCGGTTGAAGCTCCAGAAGGAACTGCAGCACGTCCTAAAATTCCATTTGAAGTATAAACATCAACTTCAACTGTTGGATTGCCTCTTGAATCTAAGATTTGTCTTCCAACGATTTTTACAATTTTGCTCATTATTATAAGAATTAGAAATCACTAATTAGGTGACTAAATTATTTGGATTGTTGCATATTATCAATAAATTGATCGAACAAGTATCTTGAATCATGCGGTCCAGCAGATGCCTCAGGGTGATATTGTACTGAAAACACAGGTTTACCAATTAGTTCAATTCCTGCAATGGTGTCATCATTTAAGTGAATATGTGTCACTGCAACTGAATCATTTCCTTCAACACTTTCTTTAGAAATAACGAAACCATGATTCTGTGAAGTAATTTCTCCCTTGCCCGTCTTCAAATTTTTAATTGGATGATTTATTCCTCTGTGACCATTAAACATCTTAACAGTTTTCAAACCTTGACTTAAACCCAAAATCTGATGACCTAAGCAAATTCCAAAAGTCGGAATGTTAGATTCAACAATTTGAGAAACCAATTGAATAGTATCATTCATTGCACCAGGATCTCCAGGCCCATTGGATATCATAAATCCATTAGGTTTAAATGATATCATTTCTTCTAAGGTAGAATTCATTGGAAAAACACGCACGTGACAACCACGTTCAACCAAACAACGAATGATATTCTTTTTGACTCCTAAATCTAAAAGTGCAACTTTGAATTTTGCATCTTCAGCAACTGAATCATAAATTTTATCTGTAGTAACTTTTGATGATAACTCTAAACCATCCATTGAAGGAACCTTCTTAAGAAGTGCAGTTAACTCTTCAATATCTAGAATTTCAGATGAAATAATCGCATTCATTGCGCCTTTGCTTCTGATGTGTCGAACCAATGAACGTGTATCAATATCAGAAATACCAACACAATTATTCTCAATCATCATAGAATCCAAGGACTCTTTTGCAGAAGAACGAGAATAAATTTCAGAATATTTTTTGGTAACTAAACCAGCAATTTTGATCGATTCAGATTCATTTTCTGAATCATGAATACCGTAGTTTCCGATATGAGCAGTATTCATCACTAAAATTTGACCAAAATAGGATGGATCTGTAAACACTTCTTGATAACCGGTCATCCCAGTATTAAAAGCAATTTCTCCAGTAGTTGTTCCTTTTTTACCTACAGCAATTCCTTGATAAAAGGTACCGTCTTCTAATAAGAGGATAGCTGGTATTCTTTCTTCCATCTAAAAATATTTTTGCAAAGGTAGGATTTCAATCTGAATCAAACTAGAAATTTGAGCAAACAAATATTAAACTTCACAAAAAAGATAAAAAAACACAAATACTTAAAAACAAAAAAAGGGCAGTAAAACTGCCCTTTATATAAATTCAATAAAGAATTATTTTTCTTCTTCAGAACTTTCTTCTTCAGTAGAATCTTCAGTTGCAGCCTCTGGTGCATCTGTTGTTTCAACTTCAGTTTCTTCAACACTTGTTTCTTCAGTTGCAGCAGCAGCTTTTGGAGCACCACCACGACGAGAACGTCTAGTTGTAGATTTTTT
>JBFYPS010000272.1:0-20527 GCA_041303135.1 Crocinitomicaceae bacterium
ATTGTATATAATTTGAAATACCAAACGACCAACGCACAATTCGGAAAACGCCAATTCAATGGCGAAGAAAAACGTGGTTACATCAATGCGATTTACGATGGCATTATTGGAAACACCAATCATGGTATCAAAGGTGGATTGAGTTTTGTCTTTGTCGATTTGACTCAGAAACTTGATACACTTATTCTACCGAGAATTGAATATGTTCCAGGAGCATTTGCAGAATATACGTATAAAGGATTGCGTTTCACAGGAGTTTTGGGAGTTCGTGGAGATTACCACAATTTGTATGGTTTTCAATTTTCGCCCCGCTTTCACGGAAAATTTAGCGTGACCGAAAAATTGGATTTACGTTTTACCGCTGGTCGTGGATTTCGTGTACCGAATGTAATTATAGACAATATCAGTCTGTTGGCCACTTCAAGAAATTGGGTGATTGAAAAAAATATCCAAGCCGAAGTTTCTTGGAATGTTGGAGGTTCCATTGTTCAAGAGTTCAAGTTTTTCAAACGAAAAGCCAATATCAGCATTGATTTTTACCACACTTTTTTCGAAAATCAATTGATTGTAGATCGAGATATTGATATGAACAATTTCTATTTCAGCAATTTGACAGGAAAATCTTATTCCAATAGTTTTCAAACTGAAATCAGCTTGCCTATTTTGCCTCGATTCGATGTCCGTTTGGCTTACAAATACCTAGATGTCAAAGCCGAATACGGAGGAAAAATGCAACAACAAGTCATGATTCCCACACAACGTGGATTTTTGAACTTGGCCTATAAAACAAGGAATAAACGTTGGGAATTTGATGCCACACTTTCCGTTTATGGCAAAAGTAGGTTGCACATGGTTCATTATTCAGCGACGGAACATTCAAGTGATAACATGTCAAAAGTTTATCCAATTTTGAACGCTCAAATTACGCATGTTTTCAAACGATGGGATTTCTATATTGGAGGCGAAAATTTGACCAATTACAAACAAAAGAATGCCTTGGTTGACCCGCAAAATCCTTTTGGTTCGTATTTTGATGCTACAAGAGTTTGGGCGCCGATTCAAGGGGTTAATGTGTATGTTGGGGTGAGATTCAAGCTTCGACAGGCTCAGCTTTCATCGACAGGCTTAATTTAAACTTCGACAGGCTCAGTTTAAAAAAGACCATCTGAGTTTTCTTCGACAAATTCAAATTAAAAAAGACCAGCTGAGTTTTCTTCGACAAATTCAAATTAAAAAAAATAAAATATGAAAACAATCTTAATTATTTGCATCGCTTTTTTGGCATTTGGATTTAAGCAGGATGCGAAAACGCTGGTAGTAACAATCAAAACATCTGCGGAATGTGGTGAATGCAAGGAACGCATTGAATCCAAATTGAATTATACCAAAGGAATCATTTTTTCGGAATTGGATTACAAAACTCAAGTTTTGACAGTAAAATTTAAACCAACTAAAATAACACTTGATCAAATCAAGCAAATTGTTTCTAATTTGGGTTATGATGCAGATGAAGTGAAAGCGAATGCGGATGCGCAGAAATCTTTGCCAAGTTGCTGTCAGCCTCATGGAATGGGGAATTGAAATCTAAAAAAAAAGCTCCAAAATTTGGAGCTTTTTAAAATATCAATGATAAACTTTTTACTTATTTGTTGATCAATTCAAACAATGCATTCAAATTAGGCGAAATAATCACTTCGATTCTTCGGTTTTTTGATTTATCCGCTGGATCAACAGGATGAAATTCTGATCTTCCAGCAGCCATTAGAATCGCTGGATTCACTTTACTGTTTGCAGTCATTATTTCAACAACGGCCGTTGCTCTTAAAACAGACAATTCCCAATTTGATTTAGGATGAGCTGTTGCGACTAATTTATCTGTATCCGTATGTCCTTCAACAATAACCTCTAAATCAACTTCTTTTTCCAAGACTTTCGCCAATTCGATGATGGCTTTTTTTCCTTCCGCTTCAACAGTTGTACTTCCAGAGTTGAAAAGTAATTTGGCTTCCAAGCTGACATAAATTTTTCCGTTTTTCTCTACAACAGTCAAGCCTTTATTTTCAAATCCGCGCAAAGCACCAGCTACTTTATTCTTCAATAATTTCACCGCTTCATCCTTGCGTTGCATCATTTCTTCTAGTTCATTCACTCGTTTTTCGCGGTCTTCCAACAATTGTTGTTTGGCTTTCAATTCACCTTCCAATTCGTTTAAAACTTCTTGTTTGCGCTGTAATTCTTCATTTTTACCTTCAATATCAGATTGCAATGCACCTGTTTCCTTTACACCTTTATTGCGTTCCTCTTCCAAACGTTTTTCGTAAGCCAAATTTTGCAAGACCATTTTATCATATTGTGCCTGAACCATTCTGTGATTCTGACCTAATTTACTGGTGTCAGCTCGTAAAGATGTAACTTCATTCAACAATACATTGTATTTTGCTTCTATGTCCTTCGCTTTTCCTTCATTTGTGATTGAATTGCTTTTAAACGCAGCCAATTCTTCACTACAAATTTTTTCTCGTTCCACTAAATCATTGTATTTCTTAGCTGGTACGCAAGCTGCTAAAAGTCCTAAAACTGCACTAAAATAAAAAACTGGTAATTTCATGTCAATTGCTTTGATTAAAATGAACTTTACTGGAAAATATTTTTGGAATAAATATCCAGCTCATCTCAACAAATATCGGAAGAACTATACTTCTAAATACTTCAAAGTGTTGGAGTTTTAAACAAGTAGAATTTGATAAAGCGCAATAGGAAAATAGAAAAGCAATCAATCGTACTTTTTCAAAGCATGAAAGTTCTATTTAAATCTAGAATAATGGACAACTGGTTTTGTTTGTATTTTCTAATTTACAAGAACTAAAACTTAAGGAAAGCTCATGTGTAAAATACTGATTCCTACCTAAACTAGAAGTGACGTATTCAAATGAATAACCAATGGCAAATTGTTCTTTTAATTTAAAATTCAAAAAAGCCATCACAGCATCAGTATTTCTGTAACCTAACCCAAAACCAAATTGATTTCTGAAATCGATTAAAACATTTAAATCAGCAGAAACTGGTCCTTTGGGAGGAATTCTCAAAATCGCAGAAGGCAACAATGTGACACCTTCTTGAATTGTCCAGCGGTAACCTCCATTTAAAATTGTATGGAAATTAAATCTTGACTCGCCCGAAATTCCTTGCCAGCGACTTCTTGTTAACTGACTCAAAACCAATCCAGCGTAATAATTTTCACCATTCCACCAAAAGCCTAAAGTTGCATCTGGCGCAATAAAAGAACTGCTTTCATTAATTAAAGGGTCTGAAACCAAGGTGGTCGCTTTTCCTTTGTCGTAGTTAAATTGTTGTATTCCTGCTGCAATTCCTATCGATAAACGAGTATCTTTGGAGAAATTAAAATGTCCTGCATAACTTGCGTTAAATCTCAAGGCAGTAAATGGACCAAATTGATCTCTGTCAAACTTGATTCCCAATCCTTGTCTTCCACCCAAGTATTTTTTCCTTTTGGTGTAAAGCGGCACTGAAAAAGTAAAAGCACCACTTGATGGAGCTCCTTCTAAGCCTAACCATTGTGTTCTGTAAATCGTTTTGATTTCAGTACAAGTTTTGATTCCTGAATGCGCTGGATTGATTGCTAATTGATTCCAAAACCATTGAGAATATTGCGCAACTTGCTGCGAAAACACAGTAAATCCCGCACCAAAAATAAATGCTAAAACGACTATAAATCTCATCGAATCAAAGTTAATGAACCTCTAATTGGTTCGGTGAAATCTGGATCGCGCACTTCAATAACATAAAAATAAACACCCGCATTTAATAATTTTCCTTTGTGTTTGCCATCCCAAGCTTTTTTTGCATTATAGCCAGTAGTTTGGAAAATCGATTGTCCCCAGCGGTCATAAATTTCAACAAAACAATTCGCATATTGTTCCAAAGAGGGAATTTCCCAAGTGTCATTGAATCCATCTCCATTGGGCGTAAAAGTATTGGTAATGGACAATTTATCATTTACATAAACCACCGCTTCATCAGTAACAGTGCATGCACCATTGGTCGCAGAAAGATAGTAATGGGTAGTTTCACTAGGTTGCGCAATTGGACTCAAAATTAAAGGATTGCTCAATGTGAAACTTGGCGACCAAAAAAACGAAAGTTCACTTGTGCTTCCTTGCAGAAAAACAGATTCACCAGCATTGATTGTAAAATCTGGCCCTGCATCAACGGTGACATATACAACTATAAATGGAGCGGAAGTATCTGCAATCTCTACTATACAATATTCAAAGCAAGTTGTATGCACAGAAAGAACATCGCCATTTTGCAAAGCGGAAGTTTCAAAATCATTTGTTTGTGTAACTGCTACCAATTCATCATTGATATACCAAAAATAATCTGTAGTATCGGGACAATCTCCAGCATAAGCGGAAAAAAGTTGTGGCTCACCAGCACAAATTACATTGCTTGGAATAAACAAAGCTAATCCTGGTGGTATTCTTTGAACGCCATTTCCTGAGACAGAAATATCCATAGTTGCTTGCGCAGGTAAAGTAGCTGGAGCATTTGTTGCACCGTTGACAACGATGTAATAGGTTGTATTTGGCAAAAGTCCTGTCGCGCTCAAAACAAAATTTCCTGCTGCAGCAAATTCGCAGCTTCCAATCTGGGTGTATGTTGATGCATCACAAGGAGCAATCGCTTGTATGATGGTTGCTTGCATTTCAGTGCCTTGATTTGGAGCAATTTCTATTGTTACATTGTTGAAGTTTACATTCACATTTCCACCAAATGCATTGGTTTCAAACATCATCCAAATAGAATTGGTAGGTGAAAAACAATAATTGAAATCATCTTCACATCCTGTACAAAGCGTTTTTGTTGCATCGTAATTAGTCACATTTTCCACTACTTGCGGACAAAGGTATAGTGCATCACTACAATTATTGTAAATAGCCTGTGCAAAACTTTCAGATGGAAAGAAGCAAAACACTATTAACGAAAGATTAACAATTAGGATTCGAATCATTCTTAAGCCCTTTATTTTCGGTAAAAGTAAACAAATTTATTGTGACAAAAATTAACAAAAAATAAGATTTTGAGCGAAAATCAACATTTATAGCTATATTTTTATGAATTTTGGCACAATTATCGACTTTGGTCGACAAATCAAAAACAACGCGATATGAAAAGAATTATTACACTCGCATTTAGTCTTTTATTTGTTTGTACTCACTTAATGGGACAAGGCAAACTCATCTACGAACAAGATTCGAAATGGTTTTGGGGACTAAATATTGGAACAACTTGGCAAACTACAGATGTCAAAAACCAAAATAATTGGGGATTTGGACTAACCTTAGGAAAGTCTTTCAACTACAATTATGGCAAAAAAATTAGTTTTGATTTGCGCGGAAGATATTTGTATGGAAATTGGTACGGCCAAGATGTTGATACAACTGGTTTTCAAAAAACAAATGCAGCTTTGAGCAGTGGCGCAACCAACTACAAAGATGGCATTGGTTTTTCAGTTTTAAATTACAAAACGGAGGTTCATAGATTGGCTTTAGAGTTGGTCATTCACGCCAATGGAATCAGAGAACGTTCAGGATGGGATCCATACATTTTCGGTGGAGTTGGTTTGACATGGCACCAAACTTATGGAAATCAATTGGATGGAAGTGATACCCTTTCTGGATTTAAATATGCATACGACCAGTTAAATGGCGACTTTTCAAAAGCAAGTATAAATGCCATTCAAGATGGAAGTTATGAAACAGCATTAGACGGTACAACAAATGGTACTTTCCGTGTTGGTTTTATGCCAAGTTTAGGTTTCGGTTTGGGTTATCAAGTTAGTCCTAGATTCTCTTTAGGATTGGAGCACAAAACTACATTTACTCGCATTGACAATTTTGATGGATACGTTGATCCTTCAAGTAAAAGAGCAAATGACATGTATCATTACACTAGCTTTTACTTAAGATTTCAAGTCAAAAATAGACACAACTATGTTGAAGACAATCCAAATAGTTTGCACAATTTACCAAACTATGAAGACCAATCCAACCAAGGTTCAAATCAACCTCCGGTAGTGGATTTTACCAATCCATCTGTTTCCGGAACTACTGTTTCGCAGCCAAATTTCACGATTCGTGCTTTGGTAAAATATGTGGATGGAAAACAAAATATCACGTTCAAGCAAAATGGAATTACACTTCAAAATTATACCTATAATGCTACTTCAGATGTATTGGAGAGTAATGTAATTTTGGCTCCTGGACAAAATGTATATGAAATTACAGGAGTAAACGCTGCAGGTTCAGATTTTCAATCAACTATTATTATTTACAATAAATTGAATGAAATAGCACCACCAGTTGTTACTTTTAATAATCCACCAACAAGTCCATACACTATTACAAGTCCTGCTTTCAATTTGATGGCAACTGTACTTAACGTGCAACAAGCCAATCAAATCACAATGACTGTGAATGGACAATCTTTCCAAAATTTCAATTTCAATCCGTCCAACAATGTTGTGACAGCTAACTTGAATTTGACAATGGGAACAAACATTGTAACAGTTACAGGAACAAATACTGCTGGAACAGATGTTGAATCTACTACACTTATTTATAATGTTGTAAACGAGCAATTACCAATTGTTAATTTCACAAATCCTTCCATTTCTGGGACAACAGTTACTCAAGCAAATTACACTATTCGTGCGGATGTGAAATTTGTAAATGGAAAAGAAAATATCACTTTCAAACAAAATGGAATTTACAACGGAACATTTACTTATAATGCAACGACCGACCGTTTGGAAAGCAATGTGGTATTGACGCCAGGTCAAAATGTTTTCGAAATTGTTGGAACCAATACATTTGGAACTGATCAAGAAACAACAATTATCAACTATAACAAAATGGAGATTTTACCTCCACCAGTTGTAACATATACCAATCCTGCAACAAGTCCATACAATACAACGACGCAAACTTTTCCTTTGACTGCAAGTGTTTTGAATGTACAACAAAGCAATCAAATTACCATGAAGGTGAATGGACAAACTTTTACCAATTTCACTTTCAATCCAATCAACAATGTGGTTAGTGCGAATTTGAGTTTGGTTTTTGGTTCAAATGTAGTTGTAACAACGGCAACAAATACTGCTGGAACTGATTCCAAAACAACAACTATAATTTACAGACCAGGAGTAGTTGAACAACCACCAGTTGTATATTTTGTGGATCCGCAAGTGAGTCCATATACTACAATGAATTCAACATTTTTAATCAATGCAGAAGTATTGAATGTTGCTGGAAGTCAAAACGTCACTTTCAAACAAAATGGAAGTGTTAATCAAAACTTCACTTTCAATAGTTCTACACATGATTTCCAAAGTTCTGTGGTTTTAACTCCAGGTCAGAATGTTTTTGAAATTATCGGAACCAATAATGCTGGAACTGCGCAAGCAACGACAATCATTATTTATGAAAGACAAGCACCAAGACCTCCGATTGTAACGATTACAAATCCATCTGTCAATCCATATACTACAGAAAACAGCACTTTTGCTTTGAGCGCAACGGTTTTAAATGTAACTGCAGCAAATCAAATAGAAGTAAATTTCAATGGAGTGAATTTGTCAAACTTCACCTATTTAAATGCAAACAATTCTGTTTCTGCTTACCTTAATTTAGCTGAGGGGACGAATACCATTTCAGTGAGAGGAACCAATAACGATGGAACAGACATCAAGCAAACGGTGATTATTTACAGAAAACCAATTGTATTACAACCACCTTTGGTAACTTTTACAGCGCCGAATACAGATCCATTTACAACGGATGTAGCAACTTATAATGTTTCTGCTTCTGTTTTAAATGTTGCAAATGCAAGTGGTGTAAATGTGAATATCAATGGACAGAATGTTACTAATTTCAACTTCAATCCAACTTCAACTGTTTTGACTTTCCCAATTAGTTTAATTGAGGGAGCAAATGTGATTGTGATTACAGGTACAAATACGGTTGGAAGTGATTCTAAAACGCATACAATCATTTACCGCAAACCTCAAACGGTGATACCTCCGATTGTTACATTCCAAGACCCAATTTTGAATCCATTGACGGTTTTCAATCAAACGTACAACGTGAAGGCGCGAGTGCAATATGTAGCGGGACCTCAAAATATTCAACTGAAAATTAATGGCGTAACATCAACCAATTTCACATATAGTAATTCATCTGAAGTGATGGCTTTTACAACAAGTTTAATTGTTGGTGCGAATATCATTGAAATTACTGGTACAAACTCAGCTGGTCAAGATGTAAAAACGACTACAATCATTTTCAAAATGCCAGATCCAATGTTGCCACCAACGGTAACAATTACAAATCCAGCAAATAATCCATATTCTTGTACTGTGCCTTCAACACCAATAACTGCTACAGTTTTGAACGTTGACGGCCCACAAAACATTCAAGTTTTGATAAATGGAACTGCTTTCAATGCATTTACTTTTAATGCAGCAACAAAACAGTTGACTTTTACAATGAGTTTGAATGATGGAAGTAATTCATTGGTGATTACAGCTACAAACAATGCAGGACAAGCGAGTGACAATAGAACTATCAATTACAGAAAGTTAGTTTTACAAAATCCTCCATTTGTTACTTTTATTAATCCATCTGTAGGTGGTACAACAGTTACCAATGCAAGTTATGCAGTAAAAGCAAATGTAATTAATGTAGATAATGTTTCTCAAATAGTTGTTCAACAAAATGGTTTGACAGTCAATCCAAATGCATACAGTTTCAATGCTTCAACAAAAGAAGTATTGTTTAATACAAGTTTGAATTTTGGAAATAACACTTTCACTGTAACGGGCACAAATGCATCTGGAACACACAGTGCAAGCACAAACATTGTTTACAGAGTTCCTGTTGTAGCTTGTGACAAACCTGTAATCACTTTTATTGCTCCTGCAAGCAATTCATTAGAAGTTGCCGCGAATACATATGCTTTCAGTGCGCAAGTGGATCACATTACTGCAGCGAATCAGGTGCAAGTATTTGTAAACGGAGTTGTTCAAGCGATTTTGGGTACTTACAATGCAACAAGCAAAGTATTCTCACAAAACATTGGATTAAGTGAAGGTCAAAACACGATTGAGGTTGTGGCTACCAATTCATGCGGTGTTGAGAAAAAGAACAGAATGGTTGTTTTCAAACCAGTGGCAGCTCCTTGTTTAGCTCCAGTTGTTCAAAGAATTTTGCCAAATGTAGAAACAACAAATACGCAAGAAACAACACTTCAGATTAAAGCAAGTGTCATCAATGTTGCCAATGCTAGTGAAATTGTGTTGAAAGTGAATGGAATTGCTGTCGCTGCAAATTATGACTTGGCAACCAAAGAATTATCAGCCACTGTAAATTTGAAAATGGGATTAAACTCCATTGAAGTGCAAGTGAGCAATAATTGTGGTTCTGCAAGTACTTTTTGGACAGTGATGCGCCGTGAGTGTAAAAAACCGGTTATTACTTTAAACTCATCTACAAGTGCAAATAATAGTTCAACTTACGCGCAAGCATTTGGTTTAAACGCAAGTATTACAGGATTATCTCAAGGTTCAAGCATTACTGCTACACAAAATGGAAAACAAATCAATTTTGTATTTAATCAGCAAACGAGTACTTTGATTCTTGATCGTCCGTTGAATATGGGAAGTAATACTTTTGTAATTGTTGCGACGAACGAATGTGGTTCAACAACAATGACAATCACTGTTACAAAAACTACTGATCCAAATGCGGTTCCACCAAAAATCAATATTACAAACCCTGCAGTTAGTCCATACAATACAGACAATGGGGCTATGAATATTCAGGTAAGTACGCAATTTGTGACTGCAGCAAGTCAAGTTTCAATTACAGTAAATGGAGTTTCGACGAATTTCAATTACAATTCATCCAATGGCGTAATTACATTCAACCAAACATTGGTGAATGGAAACAATGTAATTGTGGCAACTGCGGTGAATGCTTATGGTTCAAACTCTGACACAAAAACGGTGATTTACAAAGAACAAATTGTTCGTGCTCCTCAAATTATTATCACATCTCCAAAATCTTGTCCAGCTAAATTAGCTCCAGGGACGACTACTATAACTGGTTATGTAACAAACATCAATAATTTGAACGAGGTTACATTTACCATGAATGGAAGACCAATTACAAATGTTAATCCATTACTGAGCAATGGAAATTTGAGTTTCTCTTTCACGGTAACTATGGGAGAAGGAAGTAATGCGGTAAATTTGCAAATCAACGCAGCAAATGCTGGCGGTAGTGATTCAAAATCTTGTGAGTTGACAGTTGAGGTTGCTAATAAAATAGTTCCAAATACTCCAAAACCAAGAACAAATACACCAGTACTGACTCCAAAACCAACGCCTACGCCAACACCTACAATAACTCCAGCACCAGTGAAAAAACCTGGAATTGGAGGATTAAGATAAAAGACGAATATATTTTTCTGAAAGCGCCCGGTTTTTACTGGGCGCTTTTTTTTTTTTACTTCAAAAAAAAATCGGTTCAAAATAACTTGAACCGATTTTCTGATAATCAACCTAACCACTATTCACTGAAAAAAGCTTTAAAGCTTTGTAACTTTGCTCCTTTAAGATTTCAAAATTAATGGTGATTGTCAGGATTAAAAAAGCAATTTTTTCATATTCTTTCAATCGAATTTCTAAGAAAAAAATTTCAACATTAAAAATCAAATATTTGCCGATTAATCTTTTTCATTGATAGTAAAAAACGATAAATACATCTTGGAATCCTACTTAGTTTAAGGCAGAATTTTCATGTGAAAATTTAACACTTTTTCATTTTTTAGATGAATCAAAATGTCGCGGTTAAAGTAATTTTAAACTAGAAATAAACAGATGATTTTTATAGCACTAAATATCTTTACAAGGCAGCTTTAGCCATCATTTGCATCCCTGTTAGCATAGCCTTTTTATCAATGTCAAATCTTGGGTGATGCACGCCATAAGTAATTCCTTTAGAAATATTTCCGACACCTAATCTAAAAAAACAAACCGGCACTTTTTGCGAATAAAAAGCGAAATCTTCTGCTGTAAGTCGAATCGGTAATTCTTCTACTTGATTTTCGCCCAACATAACTTTTGCTTTGGATCGCATTTTAGCCGTTGTAGCAGCATCGTTTGATAAAAAGGGATATCCTTTACTGATCTCAACTTCAACGCTGCCACCCATTGATTGGGCAATCAATTTTGCCTGTTCTTCAATTAGCAACCACGCTTTCGCACGCCAATTTTCATCCATCGTTCTGAAAGTTCCTTTTAAAGTAACTTTTGAAGGAATGATATTGGTATCTCCGAGTCCTTGGAAATAGCCAAATGTCAATACACAAGGAATTTTTGGATCACATTTTCTGCTAACAATTTGTTGCAAAGAAGTCACAATATTAGCGCCGATAATGATTGGGTCAATACATTGATGCGGCATGGCACCGTGACCACCAACACCATGAATTGTCATATAAATTTCATCGCAAGAAGCCATGTAAATTCCTTCCTTGAAACCAACTTTCCCCACTTCCATTTCTGGAAAAACGTGCAAAGCATACATTTCAAGAACTTTTGGATTTTCCAAAACGCCTGCTTCAATCATCAAGGAAGCGCCGCCAGGATTTTTTTCTTCACCCGGCTGAAAAATCAATTTAACAGGTTGTGGCAATTCGTCTTTCAATGAATTTAAAATTTCAGCTACTCCCAATAAAATACTCGTGTGTACATCATGTCCGCAAGCGTGCATAACACCAGGATTTTTAGATGCGTACTCTACCTCATTTTCCTCCAAAATTGGCAAAGCATCTAAATCTGCGCGCAGAGCGATGCAATCTTGGTTTTGAGTATGATTTTTCCCAATTATTACGGCTACAATTCCTGTTCCTGCAACATTTTCTTGGTGTTCAATACCCAATTCATTCAGGATTTTGGAAACATATTTAGCCGTTTCAAATTCTTGAAATGACAATTCTGGAAATTGATGTAAATGTGCTCTATACCCACAAACTTTATCAAAAATTTGATCTGCTAATTCTTTAATTTTAGAGTCGATCTGTGCAGTTTCCATTTTTACTATTTAAATATCGTAGCCAATTGAAAAATATCCAATCGGTTTTTGCTTGATTTGAAAATTTTCAATCCCCCAACCAAGGTCAAATCTAATAAAATAACCAAATACTTTTGTTCTAACGCCCGTCCCAAATCCCCCGACAACTGGTTCACGCGAGTTGATTAATTGAATTTCAAGCGGTTTAGCGTTGATTGACAAGGTGTTAAAATGATTATTGGCAGAAAAAGGTGTA
Source organism: Crocinitomicaceae bacterium (assembly GCA_041303135.1). Lineage (GTDB taxonomy): Bacteria > Bacteroidota > Bacteroidia > Flavobacteriales_D > Crocinitomicaceae > JAQVCM01. Next base: position 12,412 of record JBFYPS010000272.1, read on the forward strand.
AAACCAGTCCAAGAGCAACCAGCATCTGCAAATAAAATCCATTGAAAAGTTCTAAGTACCTCATTTTTAACAGCGTGATCGGACAAAACTTTAAAAACGGGAATTCTCAATTCAGAGTTAAAAACAAAAAAAGAATTGCCATTTCTGGCATTTTGAATAAATCCTCGAAGCGGTGTGGCAATGGTTTGGAAAAAATAATTTTGATTGGTATTGAGCGCTTGATTTTTATCAAATGAAACTTCTGGTCTAATTGTCCAATTATCAACTCCACCTAAATAATATAAAATTGGCGCAGAGCCAAAACTTCCCGCTCCTGCAAGACGATTGACCCAAGCAATTCCTTTGAACAATGATTTTGAATTTCTAATATCAAAACCCAAATTTATCATCACTTTCGATTGTTTTTTGACTATTATTCCCACTTCACTAAAAACCTTTGCGCGCCAACCTTTCCAAGTGTTCAATTCCGCAAAAGTTGCATTGTCCCAAATCAATTCAGATTTTAAACCAATTTGATGGTAATACGATTTAGGAATTTCTAATGTCGTTTTATCAGTGGCAAGAAATACTTGCTTGTCATTTCTGTAACCCAAAGAATTACGCCAAGAAAAAGTTTCTTTAAATGGTATAGTCAATTTGTATTTCAATTCATTCACGGTCCATTTCGTGATGTAATCGTTTTGATTAATGCTTGAATATCCTTGTCTGTAGAGAGAAACTTGATGATCTAATTTGAATTTGTTAACATCTACAATTCCTAAAAATTCACCTCCATTAAAATTGGTAGGAACACGCATTGCACCGCGGATTTTAATATCTTCGAAAAAATCAGTCAAGGTAGATCGAAACAAAATGCTTAAAGGTGAATTATTGAAACTTGATCCTGCGCCACCAAATCGTTGATAAGCAGCATTTAAAAACCCATTATTGACTTGTATTAAGACCAATTCTTTAGAGAAATTTGTTTGGTACGGCAAAACTTCAGGATTGTAGCTATTTATCAGCAATGAATCATATGACTTACTCACTTTCAATAGCGCAATACTAGACAAACTTTCAAGGGCAGACAATTCTTTTTTTCTAAAAAAAGTGACAGGAATTTCTTCTAAAACAGTCGATTTAAATGTTGTTTGATAACTTTTATATTTTCCATTTTGAAAAACTTGAAAAAACAATTGCTGATTCATATTTGCAAATTGAAAATCAAAAATGGAAGTTGAATAATTCGAAATTGGATTTGAAACGGTTTGGTATTGATAGTGAATCAATGAATCGACAAATAAAATCGACGAATCTTCATGGGCTAGATACAAATTTAGAGTTCCAGATTTATCAGATAAAAACGCATAAGAATTTCGAGCTAAAATCTGTGGTTTAGATTCGTTTTCAAAAGGTGTGTTGGTAATTCGATTTAAAATTTTCAGTTTGTTTTTGGCATTTTTCTGCTTTTTTAAATCTAATGTAAAAATGTCAAACAATTGATTATTAATATTTTTACTGCTTAAACTTTCAAAAATCGTGTCACTGGTCCGGTTGGAAGAGAATATAATCATTTGGTCCTCTAGTCCAAAATGTGGATCAAGTTCATCCCAAATATCATTGGTGATTTGCTCCAAACTATTTCCTGCAATGGTTAAAAAATACAAGTCAGTTTGCCCATTTTTTATTCCGCTTAAAATCAACCTTGTTCCATCTGAAGCAAAATCAAATGCTTGAATTTTATCCAATTGCGGCATTTTTTTGCTATTTAATTCCTTGCTTTCAACATTGTAAAATGCCAAATTTAATATCCCTTTCGATTCATGAAAAAAGGACAACAATTTACCGCTTGGATTCCATGCTAAAATAGGCGTTGAAAAATCTTGAATGCGATTTAATTTGACACCAGCTTCAAAAATTTTCGTTTTTTCAAAGGTTTTTAGATCATATAATAAAATCGCAAATTTGCCTTGGTGAAAATCTACCAAAGCCAAATGATTACCATCTGGAGAAGGAGAAAAACACTTATACACATGATCTTTATCCAAATTCAATTTCATTTTTTCAAATGGAATATCAAGCTGATTTGACAAATCGTTCAAGTATATTTTCTTGTAATAATTTCCAAATTCAGGCAATAATTCTTGGCTATTCTGACCAATGACATAACGCAATGAACGATCAATATGTTGCGCAATTTGGGTCATTTTTACAACTTGAAACAACTTATCGGTGCCATACATTAATTGAATGTAATTCCAAAAAGCATGACCTGCTAAAACAGCGTCTTCATCGCTCATTTTGGAAAAATTATCCAATCTACCAGTTAAAAATGCATCTTTGATTTTCGCATCCATCGATGCATTCCATGGTTGTCCATAAAATGAAATGAACCCATTGATGAACCAAGCTGGATGATTAGAAAGTGGATTTGCTAGCAAAACATCTGTCCATTTTTCACCATAAAGTAATTGATTTAGCATGTTTTCAGCCAACATTTTCCTGATCTGAATATCTAATTCGGCATGAGAAGTTTCGTAAAACAGCAAGGATTTTGAACCCACCAATAAAGAAGATTTTCCGATGGATTCCTCCTCTTCTCTACTCGACCCAATGTTAGATTGTCGCAGATCGGTAAATGTTTTGAAAAGCACAAATTCTAGTTTATTGCTAAAATTAAATTCAAATTGGCTTTCTAAATTTTCAATTTCAGATTGAATTTTTTGCGAAACATATTCCACCAAATTTTCTTCCTCTGTATAATAATAGATTTGGTAACCTTGAAAATCTTGGGTTTTCCAATTGAATTTTTTATCAAACTGAATTGTATTTTTTCCAAATTCTTGTTGACTTCCTGTGTAAAATTGCGCGTTTATCCACAAGGGATAAATTAAAATAAACGCACAAATCAGGAAATTACGCATAGATGGAAATTTACAAAAATAATTCTTCTAAATAACGGCCTTTGGAAGTTGGCATATCGAAATGCAATAGTTTCGAAATTGTTTTGCTAATATCAATAAGTTCAGCTTCTTGTTCAATTACTCTATCTTTTTCAACATCAGGGCCTAGCACCAATAAACTAATGTGTTTACAACCTTCACATTTATCTCCGTGTGATTTAAAACCATCTTTGTGTCCATTTAAATGCCTCCCATGATCATTGGTAATAAACAAAGTGGTTTGGTCTTTCATTTCAGGATTTGATTGAATTTCGTTCCAAATTTGAAAAGCATAATCATCACATTTTTTCAAGGCTTCCAAATAGCCGTTCCAATCATTTTGATGCGCAATTGCATCCACAGCCAATAAATTGATCAGTGTTAAAGTGGGTGTATTTTGTGCAAAAACTGCTTTTGTTTTCTCGAAAGTTTGCGCATCTGAAACATAATCTGCACCGTTTCCATTGGCGCCACAATAAGTTGAAGGCATGTACAAACTCCACCATTTTTTATTTTTGGTATTTCCCAAAACCTCCAATTTTCCTTTACTTGCAATAATCCACGCTTCTGATTTATCAGCAGTATGTGATTTCAAAAAATATTGAAACATGGAAGGATTTTTCGGCAAATGTTTTCCTGCATTGCTTATACTCTGGTAAACGCCAGTTGTCATCGCTGTATGGCCAGAAATCGTGTATGTTGGACCATTGTTTTGAAAATTGGAATAAAAAGTTCCTTCATGTTTCAAAATGCGTCCTAATTTGGGAATATATTGACAAGTTGAATCGCCAAAGGTTTCAGAATAACGCGGACCATCGATGACCAAGACAACTACAAATTTTGTTTTCATTTGCTTTTCTGGCATTCTATCCAAAGGTTGGAAAGATGTTGTTGTGAAAACAAAAAGCAAAAATGAAATGAAAAGCAAAAATTTTTGAATCATGCGTTTGGTATTTATACAAAAATAAGCAAAGTGATTGAAATGAAAATTATTGACTAACTATTTGTCAGCAAATCTAAAAACTGACATCAATCATTTTCTAAACTTGTCTCCAAACATTTGTTCCCATAGGAATGTTATATCTTTGCAATGCGCTACGTCGATCAATCCCACTATTATTTTCAAAAAAAAGACAAATGACTGGTTTAAAAATTGGAGGTGTTCCCGAACATTTCAATCTTCCATGGAGATTAGCGATAGAAGAAGGTAAATTAAAAGAAATTGGGCTCGATTTACATTGGAGCGATATGAGCGGAGGAACAGGCCAAATGATTCGCGGTTTGGAAACTGGTTCGATTGATATTGCAGTTTTGCTTACTGAAGGAATCACCAAAGCTGTGTTACAAGGATTAGACGCGAAAATCTTGCAAGTTTATGTTACTTCTCCCCTGCATTGGGGAATTCATGTTCCATACAAATCTGACATCAAAACTGTGGATCAATTAGAAGCGCAAACTTTTGCCATTTCACGTGAAGGCTCAGGTTCTCAGTTGATGGCGTATGTGAAGGCAGATCAAGAAGGATGGAATATTTCGGACTTGAAATTCAATGTTATAGGTGATGTATACGGAGGACTTTGGGCTTTGGAACACAATGAGGCGCAAGCTTTTTTGTGGGAAAAATACACGACTTTTCCATATTGCGAACAAGGAAAATGTAGGTACATTGATGAAGTGGTTACACCGTGGCCTTGTTTTGTAGTTGCTGTGAGTAACAAAGCCTATGCAAAGCACAAGGATTTATTGGATAAAATGTGTACGGTTGTCAATAAACGAGCACGGGAAATTAAGAAAGATGAAAATACGGTTGAAATCATCAGTTGGAGATACAATTTGCGTTCAGGTCAAGTCGCCAATTGGTTAATTGAAACAGATTGGAATTACGATGGCATTGAATATCCGTTGGCGTTTGAAAAAACGGTAAAATACTTATTGAAATTAAATTTGATTAACGAAAATGAAGCCACTGATTGGAGGTCGAAATTGTTTTTTAATTAATTCAAAATCTTATGAAAACGAAAAAGGGTCGCAAAATTTGCGACCCTTTTCAATATATTTAAATTGCTTATTTCTTAAATTCCGAAAGCAGTTTTCACTTGGTCAACGTAATCTAATTTTTCCCAAGTAAACAATTCAACTTCCACTTTCAATTCATTTGATTTTCCAGCGTTGAAAACTTTCGTTACCACTTCATTTTTTCTACCCATGTGACCGTAAGCCGCAGTTTCAGAATAAATTGGGTTTCTTAATTTCAATCTTTTTTCGATGAAATAAGGACGTAAGTCAAAAATTCCTTCAACGATTTTAGCGATTTCTCCATCTGTCATGTTCACTTTCGCAGTACCGTAAGTATTGATATACAAACCACAAGGTTTTGCAACACCAATCGCGTAAGAAACTTGAACCAAAACTTCGTCACACAAACCTGCTGCAACTAAGTTTTTTGCAATGTGACGTGTTGCATAAGCAGCAGAACGGTCAACTTTACTTGGATCTTTTCCAGAGAAAGCGCCACCACCGTGTGCACCTTTTCCACCGTAAGTATCAACGATAATTTTGCGACCTGTCAAACCTGTATCTCCGTGAGGACCACCGATCACAAATTTTCCAGTTGGATTGATGTGGTAAATAATTTCGTCAGTAAATAATCCTTGTAATTCAGCTTTCAATTTCGCTTTCACACGTGGAATAACGATATTGATAATGTCAGCTTTAATTTTCGCAAGCATTTCAGGCTCAGAAGCGAAATCATCATGTTGTGTTGAAACAACAATAGAATCAATTCTTTGCGGAACATTGTCATCAGAATATTCGATTGTTACTTGAGACTTAGCATCTGGACGTAAATAACCAATTAATTCTGGCTCATTATTTCTGATGTAAGAAAGTTCTTGCAAAATTTTGTGCGCCAAATCCAAAGCCAAAGGCATGTAGTTGTCTGTTTCTTTGGTTGCATAACCAAACATCATTCCTTGGTCACCAGCACCTTGATCTTCAGGGTTCGAACGGTCAACACCTTGGTTGATGTCTTCAGATTGATCGTGAATTGCAGAAAGCACACCACAAGAATTTGCTTCAAACATATACTCAGCTTTCGTATAACCAATTTTGCGAATTACTTCACGTGTAATGGATTGCACATCTAAGTATGTATTTGTTTTCACTTCACCAGCTAAAACAACTTGACCTGTTGTAACCAATGTCTCACAAGCCACTTTTGATTGTGGATCATAAGCCATGAAATTGTCAATCAGCGCATCAGAAATTTGATCCGCTACTTTATCTGGATGTCCTTCAGAAACAGATTCTGATGTAAATAAATATGACATGCTTTGATTCTTTTTAAGATTATTAAGGGGACAAAATTAATCAAATAAATTCAAATAAATAATTTGATTGAATCGAAATACATTTTAATTGGACTTTTGTAAAAATAAATTTGAATTAAACGGTAAATGAGCATAAGAACTTTTTAAATTTTCTACATTTAATATCTGTCACCCTGAAAAAGTTATTAACGAAATTTAAGCCTCCAAAAACTAAATAAATTACTGAATCGTATTTGTTTTTGAGTGCTTTTTTAGAAAATAGATTTTGTAATACTGTGGAAAAGTATCAATATTAAAATTTTGTAAACAGAATATAAATTAATATTTTTGTTTTATGATTGAAAGAAACGCAATTACTCCGAAGTCTAAAAAAATTATTTTAAGCAAAATATCAAATCAAGAAAGAATTCATTTAACTTCAGGAAAACGCAAACAAACTACTCAAAAAATACTGCTTACTTACTTGTTAATTAACGTTGCTGTTATCACTACTTATTTGATTTTGCATGGTTTAACTTGGAATATTGCTATTATAATTGGAATTTTATCCCTTTTAATTATTCCCATTTTTCAATTGCTTAAAAAGGTTTCTGACATCAGTATCAAAGGTGAGCACATGATGATCAATCAATTCAATTATCCATGTAAAGTAACTTCTTTAAAAAGCATCAAGGATGTAAAAACGAAAAGATTTATGCGGTTTACTTGGACAAGCTTATCTTTTAACATCGACGGAAATCGTCAGAAAATCATTCTCTTAAAGAAAATCAAACCTGATGGTAATTTACCTGAAGCGTTGATTAATTTTATCAAAGATGCGGCTTAAGTTTTTTTTTAGGAATTAGGCTTATTAGGCATATAGGGATTAGGCAAGAGGGATTAGGAAATAGGATTTGGGCATTAGGGAGTGGGGAAGTTAAAAAAAAAAGCAAACCGTAAGCCGGGTTCTGTGTCTGCTGTTAACAGCATATCTATCATTTATCTAGTTCCGAAATCACTCGCGGAATCCATCGACCCACCCTCTGAGTTGGACGAGCAGCCCTTTCATCAGTCTTTCAACCAATTTCCCCAGTTTACATGGTCTTTCAGTTCGTGAGGTTTACCTTGCCTCCGATGTTGCCACCTGAGCGGTGAGCTCTTACCTCACCTTTTCACCTTTTCTCCCGATAAATCGAAAGTAGTTTTCCTTTCTGTGGCACTTTCTGTTCCCAAATCCTTGAAGAAATGAGACCTTCCCGTTAGGAAGCACGATGCTCTATACTGCCCGGACTTTCCTCTCTTCCCATATAAAATCGGAACAGCGATAGACTGGTTTGCTTTCGACAAAGGTACGATGAAAATATGATATTCAAATTGAACAAGGAGTCAAACAAATAAATCATTAACACTGTCAAAATAATTTTAATTTTGTTCAACTAAAAATCACCGCATGTTACGAAACAATCCATTTTCAAATTTTATCATTTTAAGTTTTACCGCTGCATTGCTTTTGATCCAACTTTCTAGTTGCGACCAAACACCTGACAATGCGAAGATCGACCTAGAAAGCATTCAGGGAACTTGGCTTTTACGGAGTATGGTTGGCAGAAAAGTGGAAACGAATTCAGACGATGAAATGATTATCGCTGCAGAAAGCAATGAGTTGGTGCGTAGTGGTTATGCTTTGTCAATGTTTGCTGATTCGAAGTTTACAGACATCCGAGGCAACGGTGATTACGATTTCGGAAAATGGACATTAGATACTGATTCAAAAACATTTACGCTCGAAGGAAACAAAAATAAATCTCAATTTTCCTACAGCTCAAAATTTGAAAATAAACATTTGGTCATTGAATTAATCAACGAAAAAAACGACGAGAAATTAAC
>JBFYPS010000273.1:0-7691 GCA_041303135.1 Crocinitomicaceae bacterium
CTATTAAATGATCATTCAATTTTTCCATAACCAATATTTAAACAACCATTTCATTTAAAAAGAAAAAGAAAAAAAAATTAAATTTGTTAAAACTTCCGCTATGAAAACGAATTGGTTTCGATTGATTTTGGTTTTGATGTTGATTTTAAATTTCAAACCAATTTTTGCTCAAGATGGTATTTCCTACAAAGGATTTGCAATTCCACAGGCATTTTCTCCAGATAATCATTTTTTAGCTGTTGAAATTAGCGGTGACAGTATTGACATTTGGGATTTAAAATCTGTGCAATCGTTGGGTAAGTTTAAAGGGACAAATCCGAATTTTTTTAACCATAACTTTCAGGATGGCAGTTGGGCGCAAGATGCTTCCTATTACCTTACTTGGCTGAACAGTGAAAATCAATCTCAGCGAAAGTTTTCATTGATTAAACTAGGTAATAAACAACAATACGAAATTGACGACCAAAATGGCTCGATTCAAATCTGGGGAAGCTACGACGCTACCAACTTATGGGGTTTTGACAAAAATTCAAATTCAATTTCAACTTACTTTATGACCTTTGATGAAGCAAAAAAAAGCATTCAATTACAAAAAAACTGGTCTATTTCTTTAAACGGAAAAATCAAAGATGTTTATTTTAGTCCAACTTCACTCTTGTTTTTCATCTTGGAAAATGTTGAAAAGGGACCTCCAACAATCACAAATACCTTAAAAAAAGGCGATTTAGTTTTAACTCCCCTTCCAAAAAAACTACAAAAAGACTTGAAAGGAAAATATGTTTTGTTTAGTCGCAAAAATTATCTGTTGTTTAAAAATGAAGAAAGTTATACTGTTTTTAACTTGGGAGCTTTCACCGTGACACCTGTTTTTACAGAACATAAAATAATTTCGGACCGACAGTATTTTACAGATAAAATGATGTGGAATAATCCCGTAGATTTTGACAATTTCTTTTTTCGAGGGCAAGTCTTACCTTCAGGAAGTTGGATCGATGTGAATAAAGATTTTGGTAGATTATCGAGTGCCATTGCTTTTAATGAAGATTTATCAATGGTTGCATTGGTAAAAAGCTCTGGTAACAATGAGTTATTGATCAGCGTCTACAATACCTTAAATTTGTTCCAAGCGCCAATCAATTTAGTGGATCCAAAATACAAAGAACTAGAGGATTTTAAATCTTTTATTAAATCGCACAAGCCTGAATATGAAAAAATGGTTTCTGAAATCGACGCACGTCTTACCACTATTGGTTGGGAAAAAGTAAAGATGGATATTGACATGGCAAAAGAGGTTTCAGATGGCTCTTTTGAATTCAACACAAATTACAATTATTGTATTGTGAGAACAGGCTATGACCAACTTGCGAATGAACTGAAATACCCAATTCCAGCAAGTACGGAATTAAATTACCTCTTACAAATAAAACCAAATAGCACAGGAAGAACAATTTTTGACAATATTCAAATGCAATATGTACTTGGTGAGGCCGATATAATTGATTTGACATCTAAAACTTGGACGACCATTTTTGTCAGTTTTACGCAATTGGGTCACGGATATGCAAGTAAACTACCTGCTGAAACCTTCGATATTTTTATTTACAGAATTCCGAAGCGATTGTATAGCGGAGAACCTATCGACTTAGATAAAAATAGTCGTGAACTACCACAAACTGTATCAACATCTTCAAGCAGCGACCCATGTAAAAGTGCAATTTCAGAAGACATTGCATTGGTGGATTTGAGAAAATTAGAAGCTACATTTAGCAGCATATCTAAACTTACTACCCTTGCTTCAACAGTGAGTAATGGAACAACTGTGCAATCATTTTATATGCCTGAAAAAAGTGTGAATCTAATGTTTTTTGTGATTACTTCAAGTCCTTGCAACAAACTCGAATTGTACCATACCAATAATAATTCAAACGCCGAATTACGTTACGAAGGTACGCCAGAAATGAAAGAATTGGCGGGAAATACCTTTGTAGAAGCACTTAAATCCAAAGGCTACTACTTTTATCAGTTTACGGCACCTTATCAAGATGTTACCAATTTGAGTGATCATTACACACTTTTTGTGACTAACAAAAAAGAAAATCAAGAAGCTTATGGGACGTCGATGATTTTTATTGGGTATTGACTAAATTGCATTGCATCTGTTACTTGTTTTAATACATTAGAAATTAATAATATAACAAAGAATTATTAAATATTAAAAGATTTTAATCTGGAATCAGTAGAAATAGGAGAGGCTTTTAATATTAAAAAAAATCGAACCGAATAATTGCGTACATTTGTTAGACAATTAAAATAAATACCACGGTATGAAATACTATTTCTTATTGTTACTGATGATTTCGACTGGTGTAACAACTTTTTCTCAAAATGAAAGAAAAGTTGCAATCCTAGATATGACTGCTAGAAACGGAGATAGTGGATTTTCAAGGACTTTATCCGCAATTAGATTACTTCAATTGGCTGGCGTTCCCTTCGATACAACTTCAAATTTAACTTTAGCGCTGACTTATCCAGTTGTACTTACTGCTACTAGAATTCAAAATGGCGCTTTAACTACTACTGAAATTTTTCAATTGGAAAATTATGTTTATCAGGGTGGAATTTTATTGACTTCTGAATTGAAGGAATCTCAAATTTATAATCTTTGCGGCGTTAGTGATGCAACCTCAAACTCAGAATTATACCGAATTATCTGGGACACAACTTCTAATCCTTCATATTTTGACTTGATAGATGATTCTTTAGAAGTAACAGTTTCGTTGGGAAGACAAATAGATGGTCCTAATTTTTCAAGCAAATATTATACTTTAAGCACAGGAACAGCCTTGGCGCATTATGAAGATGGAACTGTTGCAATGGTCAAAAATGCTTTTGGTGATGGATTTGTTTATTCGTTAGGTCCTGATTTTAGAGATGTTGTTATTAGAAATTCAATCAATCAAGATGTGAATGCGCATAGAACTTATAGCAATGGTTTTGAACCAACTACTGATGTTTTTGCGTTTGTAGTTAGAAACATAATTAGAAAACATATTTCAAATACAGTTTATAAATATACTGCTCCAAATAATTATTCATCTGTTGTCATGATCACGCATGATGTTGATAGTAGAACATCCTATGATACCTTGGCAAATTTTGCCATTTCAGAGAATTCTCGAGGGATTAAGACTCAATATAATTTAACTACTAATTATGTGCCTAATAGTTGGATCTCAGATTTATACATAGGAACTGGACCTCAAGTTCAGTTTATTCAAAGTAAAGGACATATAATTGCATCACATTCAGTTGGTCACTTTCCGGATTTTGCAAACAGCAATATTTTTCCTTTTGGCACATTGGGTGTAGATTCGAGTATTTATCATCCGTTTTATGATGGTTCAAATACGCTGAATGGCACAATCTTAGGTGAGGTGGAAGTATCCAAAAGATTAATAGATGACGATTTTAATGTAAATGTCAAAAGTTTTAGATCTGGCCACTTGGCCTATCCAGATTCATTGGTTTTAGCTTTAGAAATGTTGGGTTATGAATTTAATTCTACCTATTCAGCCAATGATGTACTTACTGGATATCCCTTTTATGCTTTGAAAACACAATCTTTTTTTTCTCAAGAGTCATCAATTTTAGAAATACCGATGACAATTTCTGATGTGTTTTCAGAAGATCCTATTTCAATTACCAATTACATGAGTAAAGTGCAACTTTGGGCTGATGCAACACGCAGATATGATAGAAATAATGCTTCTACAGTTTTATTAATTCATCCAAATAGAAATTACAAATTGACCGCTCAAGAAGCTTATTTAGATCTAATTCCTGAAACAATGAAAGGAATGGCATTTGAAGCTTTTGGAAGTTTTTGGAGAAAAAGAGATTCACTCAAATATCATTCTGAATTATTAAACAATGTACTTACAGTCAAAATGGATAGTGAATATGATAGTTTACTTTCTTTCGTAATTGATACATTGTCATTGAATTCCATTTCGTTTTTAGACATGAATGGAAATCCAATCGAAATGAATTCGCAACCTTTTGGAACGTCACAGAAATTATATTACCATAATGATGCAAGTATAATTGCTGGAGTTACCGAAAAAAATATTGAATTGGATTTTTCAATTTTCCCTAATCCAACAGGAGACATATTAAATGTTAATGTTGAAGGAAATTATTCAGATTTGGAAGCAACCATTTACAGTATTGATGGACAACAAATTAGTGAACCTGAAAAATTTAAAACTAGTTCATTCTCAATTAATTTGAATCAAAAAAATCTAAAACCAGGAATGTATTTTATTCAGTTGAAAACAGCAGGTAAAATCAATAATAAACGTTTTATTTTTATTCAAAAATAAGCTTCGTTTATATTCTAGCATTTCTGATCCTTGTTGAATAAAAATTAGTTAAGTTTTTAATTTCAGAACTCTTCTAAAACAAGAGTTTTTTTTATCCAACAATTGATTTTCCAAATAATTTATGGATCACCCAAGCGGGACCAATGAGTAAAAATTGCAAATCTTTCAAGAACGAAGGCTTTTTTCCTTCAATATGATGTCCATAAAACTGTCCGATCCAAGCCAACACAAAAATCGTAAGGGAAATGAGCCGCAAAGGAAATAGCTGCGCTAAATAGAAATTCAATCCCAAGCAAAATGCTGAAAAAATTAAAATTTGGAAAGCCATTGAAATGGATAATCTGAGATAGAAAAGCAAAACAAAAATCATTGCAAAAACCGCCCAATTTTCGACGATTGGCATATTTAGCTTTAGATTATCTGCTAGAAAATTATTTGGAATACTATACAACAAACCAACGATGGAAAAGTAAATCGCGGGCACACAAACGTAATGAATTGCTTTGTTTGTGGGGTTTTGATGACTCACCGCATATTCATCAAACCATTGATTGATTGTTTTCATTTCGAGTTATTTAAAACGTGGAGATTAAAAATAACGAAAATTTTCATCACAAAAAAGCCGAATGAAATGATTCACCCGGCTTTCTATTCAAACCAAACTACAGTATGTTAGGGTAAATCATTGATTAATGCTACCAAAGCAGCTTCGCTGATTGGAGAAAAACTTGAAATGGTCATAATTTCATTGGCATTGACAGTTTGAGGAAGAATCGCGTAATTCAATTCCCCATCAATCATTGTGATAGCGATTACATGAATTTCTAAACCAATCGGAATTAATCCGTAATGTTCTGAAAAATATCCATCAGTGGTGAAAACATCCATCGAAGCCAAAGCTGTTGGTTCGCCATCATAAGTGATGTAAACATTTGCATTAGTGTTGTCAAATCCTGAAGGCAATTGCACTTTAATAGTTGTTTTTGGTCTTGGATCATCATAAAAACGGTCCACATTTGTCCAACCCCAAGAATCATCAAAAAACCCATAATTACTTCCTAAAGAATCTTGATTAAAGTTGATTGAGTCAGCTGTCAAGTCCCATGTTAAATTATCATTGATGTCGATAACTCCTTCAAACAATTGCATTCCAAAGTCAGGATTTAGTGTTGGAACTTCTACAAAAACACCATTTGTTGTGCTCAAAGCATTTCCGTTTTGAGTAATTTTTAAATAATATTCACCTCCTGAAACCAACGGTGCTAAATCTCCATTTGGCAAAATTCCCATGGTTGGTTTGTTGGCAAGCAACATCGTTCCTCGGTCATAAATTTCTACCAACTCAATATTGACAGAACCTGTAACAGCTTGTCCATTTGCATATTTCAAACCATTTGGCAAAATTGTTACTTTCGTTCCTTTATTTGCAATTATGGTTCCGCCAATTGAGGCATCTATTGTAAAGTTTTGTTTTAATTGATTCACAAACTGACTATGAAAACTATTTAATTCTATCGAATTATTTGTGTTAGGAGTTGGGACAACTTCCTTTTTACATGCTGTTGCTAATCCGATAACAACCAATGCACTTGAAATTATTATTTTTTTCATGGTTAAGTAATTTAAATTCTCTCTAAGTACAATTGTCAAATTGAAAGGTTGCTTTGAGGAGGAATATTAGATTATTAAATTAATTTCGTCGGTGCTACGCGCTCACTTCCTGGATGACTTTGACATTGTTGTAAAGTCTTTTGTCTCAAGTCTAATGTCTTGAGTCTATTGTCTTCAGTCTAATATCTAAAAACATCCTTCATCACTCTACCCGTCGACGTTGGGATTTTGAAATACAATAATTCTGCAACAGTGTTAGCGATATCAACCTGTTCGTAAGAAGTTTCACAAGTGTAATTCTTTTTAAAATCTGGTCCAATTGCGAAAAATTCAATGTGACGACAACCTTCGCATAAATCACCGTGAGAAATATAACCATCAGCGTGACCTGCGGTGTGTCGACCGTGATCGTTTGTGACAATCATAGTACTTTGATTTTTATATTTTGGATCGTTTTGCAACATTTTCCAGAAATCATGGATGTATTTGTCGGTATCTTTTATTCCTTGTAAATAAGCAATTGAATCACCAGCATGTCCTGCAGCATCAGGTTGCTTGAAATTAACAATAGCCAAACGAACTTGATGGCTATTTACAATGGTTTTTAAATGATTAAATGTGACGCTATCTTCTCTGTACCCCGTAAAAATTCCATTTACTCCGCAATCAGTACTCGGACGAAATTTTCCTTGCCACAGAGGATCGATACAATTTGAAAGAATTTCCAATTTATCTTTCGTTGCAATAACCCATGCTTCCGAAGTTGGGTGATTAGAAGATTTAAGCCAATATTGAAAAATTGAAGGATTAGTCGGTAGTTGATTTCCAGAATTATTGATATTTTCATAAACGCCAGTGCACATGGCTTGATGACCAGAACAAGTGAATGTGAAACCATTATTGTAAAAACTATTGCAAACAACGCCTTCTTTCAGTAGTTTGAAACGATATGGAATATATTGATGTGAAAGATCGCCCCAAGTTTCAGTGTAACGTGCGCCATCTACCACAAAAATAAATACAGATTTGGTTTTGTAAATTGGTTTGGCAACTTCTTTCTCACAGGCACCAAAAATGAAAAATACTGCAAACACAAAAATAAATGTGAAGAATGATAAAATTTTGGATGCTTTCATTTTTGCAGTTTGAACCTTAAAGTTAGCATTATAACGCAAAATGCCAAGGTATGGTTGAAAAATTCATAGAGTGATTGACTTAAAATGTATCTTATTTTCTTTCAGTCACATAAGGTTTGGCAATTATTTTCCTGTGCTCAAGTTGAGTCCTAGGAATAAATTTAAGTGCAATAACCAAGGCGAAAACAAAAATCAAGCGAAATAGATATTTTTTCGTAAACAATGTAACATTGCTCCTTTTTGATCTCATAAATAAAACAAAGACAGATAAAATAGCAATTGAAATCATCCCCATCAAAAGCATTTGCTCAGCATTTGGCCAGCTAAAGAGTTTAAATAAAATTCCAACCAATGAAATTGCCATGCCATAGAATGCAATTTTATTGAGAAAGATTACCTTTTCATCAAGCTTTTCTTCAGTTGAAGTCAAGGATCCTTTTAAAATATATAGCAAGGTTAACATGTTTATAGAGATCAGCATTGCGATTGCAAGTTGAGGAAAACCGATTGTTTTAAAGATAAAAGCACCTAAAAAAGTAAGAGCAAAGACAGATTCTAATAC
>JBFYPS010000274.1:0-3464 GCA_041303135.1 Crocinitomicaceae bacterium
CAATGAACCAACTTTATTTTCGTCTTCTTTCGACAGACCGAATTTGGCGTTAGAAGTAATGGGAAACATTCCAAAGAAAGACAAAGTCAAACAAATAGTCGATTTCATACAGTCGCAAGAAGACAATTCTGGAATCATGTATTGCTTGAGTCGCAAGGAAACTGAAGAATGGGCGACCATTTTACGAAACAATGGAATTGCGGCAGAACATTATCACGCAGGATTAGACCCAGATGAACGCGCGAAAGTCCAAGAAGATTTTGTGAAAGATGATGTGCCCGTGATTTGCGCGACGATTGCATTTGGAATGGGAATCGATAAATCAAATGTGCGTTGGGTGATCCACACCAATCTGCCGAAAAACATGGAAGGCTATTACCAAGAAATTGGTCGTGCAGGAAGAGACGGAATGCCATCTATCACGCGATTGTACTACAATTACAAAGACGTTGTGATGCTGAAAGACTTTGCGAGTCAGGGCGAACAGCAGGAAATTTTACTCGAAAAACTCGATCGCATGTTGCAATATGCGGAAGCTTCCACTTGCCGACGACGCATTTTATTGGCTTATTTTGGAGAAGAATTAACCGAAAACTGCGGCAATTGTGACGTTTGCAAAAATCCTCCCGCATATGTAGATGGAACTGTTTTGGCTCAGAAAGCACTTTCAGCCATTAAAAGAACGGATGAAAAAGTAACAGCGAATTTATTGATCGACATTTTGCGTGGCGCCAAAACCGCAGCGATTTACAATAGCAATTTTCACCAACTCAAAACCTACGGAATCGGCAGCGATATGAATTGGAACACTTGGTCGCACCACATCACCGAAATGAAAAACATCGGCTTGATTGAAGTAGCTTACGATGATCACATGCATTTGAAAATTTCACCTTACGGAAATAAAGTGCTTTTCGAAAACGAAAAAATTCAATTAACTGCTTTCAATAGAGAATATAAAGTCGCTGAACCGAAAACCAAAACGAAAAAAGAGCCAACACCTTTGTCAACGCAAGAAGTTTTGTTCAATAAATTGAAATTGTTGCGCAGAAAATTAGCAGTTGAAAACAACGTTCCGCCTTATGTGATTTTCAATGATGCGAGTTTACACGAAATGACCTTGGAATTGCCGAAAAACAGCGATGAATTTTTGGCGATTTCAGGAGTTGGAATCCAAAAATTGGAAAATTACGGCCGAGATTTCATGGATTTGATTAAAACCCACTTGGACGACAATCGACCGAAACTGACAACGTATGAGGAAACCTTGCTTTTGTTGAAAGAAAACAAAACAGTGGACGAAATCGCGCAAGCCAGAAATATGCAATCCACCACGGTATATTCGCATATCGCCAAATTGTACCAAGAAGGTTATCCGATTGAAATCGAAAATTTTGTGAGTCAAGTCGAAATCAATCGCATTACGCAGATTGTCTCAGAAATTGGAGAAGCGGTCGCATTGAAACCAATTTTCGAAGCACTACACGGCGAAATTGATTACGGAAAAATCCGTTTGACACTGACTATTTTGGATCGAGCGGAAGTTTGAGGATTACTTCACCGTCTTCCGCTTAAAGAAAAACAAACTGAAAGCAAACGACAATCCGAAAACGACCAAGTTGGTCCATTCAGGTTTGGTGATCCATTCTTTGACCGTTCCAGCGGCAACAGCAAAACGATTTGGGGATGCGTAGGGCACAAATTCTATGTATTCCCATTTTAATCCCGCAGCGATGAGTGAACCAACCATCAAAAACAAGCCAATAGCCAATGTGATAAGAATGTTTTCGAAGAAAATACTCAATATAAATTGCAAACCAATGATTCCCAAAACAGATAAAAACAAGTGGTAAACCAACCAAATCATCAAATCAAATTGCGGGGAAAAGTCCAACAATTTCAATTCTGGATGCGCTAAGCCTGCGATCAATCCAAAAAGCAAAGAATTGATTCCAAATAAAATAATCGCTACAAAAATATGTATCAAAACGTACAACAATTTGGATGAAATCAATAATTCTTTTCGAATCGGCAAAACAAAAAGCTTCTTCCAATTGCTCGATTTGTATTCGATATTTCCCAATAATCCGATCAAATAAATCACGTACATCGGAAATAGAAAAGAACTGACCGAAGAAAAATTATTAATCAACAATGATTTCCAAGGATTTGCATCTGCAAAAGGTACAAAAGGCGCTGGTTTCACCAACATCACCAAACAAACAACCATCGGAATGACCATCGAACCAAAAATTGTCAACCAAAAAGCAAATGAACGTTTCGTTTTTTTGTGCTCTATGTATAATAATTTCAATAACATACCTCCTATTTTGTAAGTTCTAAAAATAAATCTTCTAAATTGTTTTCCTTGCGTTGAACACTGTATAAATCCACACCATTCGAAACGATTTTTCTAATTAATTGCGCAATTTCTTCCTTGTTCTCTACTTCTACGCTGATTTTATTGTCGTAGGTCGAAAAAGTCAATCCATCCATTTGTGCTGTCGCTAAATCTAAGTTGGAAGGTTCAATACTGTAAATCATCTTTCCAGCTTGTGCGTTTTTCAAATCGTCAATTTTACCTTGGAAAAGCAACTTTCCTTTGGAAATGATTCCAATAAAATCACAAGTACTTTCAATTTCGCTCAATAAATGACTCGAAACAAAAATCGTTTTGCCTTCTTCTTTGCAAAGCTTAATAAGCAAATGTCTGATTTCAGCAATTCCGTGAGGATCTAATCCGTTCAACGGTTCGTCCAAAATCAACAAATCAGGATCATGCAACAAACAAATCGCAATGCCCAATCGCTGCTTCATTCCCAAGGAATAACGTTTCACGATTTTATGCGCTGCGTCAGTCAAACCAGCAATCTCCAAAACTTCGTCAATTCGTTTTTTATCAATCGAATAATACAAAGCAAAAATCTCTAAATTCGCTCTACCACTCAAATGATTGTACAACGAAGGCGATTCAATCATCGAACCAATGCGTCTAAATATTTCAACAGAATTGATATTTACTTCAGTGCTGTCGATATAAATTTTTCCAGCTTTGTGTTTCAATAAATTTAAAATCAATCGAATAATGGTCGTTTTTCCAGATCCATTCGGACCTAAAAAGCCATAAATTGTTCCCTGTTGAACATGCAACGAAACGTTGTGAATGATTTCTTCTTTGGAATTATAACCAAATGACAGATTTTTAATTGTAATCATATTTTGCAAAATGAATTGATTAAAACTAAGCAAATTAAATTGCATGATATTTAATATTCTTTAAGCGGTAAGTTTTAATTACAAACGGTTGCGATGTAAATGATAAAAATTCACTTTACTTCTTTTGGTTGTTTTCAAACCATTTCCAAAGCGAATCGTCTGGAACAGGTGCGGTGATTTGAATTGTTTCCTTGGTTGTTGGATGAATGAATGACAAATAACGCGCGTGCAAATGAATTGAACCATCT
>JBFYPS010000275.1:0-2834 GCA_041303135.1 Crocinitomicaceae bacterium
TTGATTAAGGTCAAAGTTTTTAACCCTAAAAAGTCCATTTTCAACAAACCTGCTTCTTCCGCTACGGAGTTGTCGAATTGCGTACACCACATTTCTGAATCTTTGGCAGTGGCAACGGGCACATAATTGGTGATATCATCTGGCGTGATAATTACACCACATGCATGAATTCCAGTATTTCGAACAGAACCTTCTAGTTTTCTGGCTTGCTGAATCACTTGCGCTTGTAAATCGATTCCGTCAGATAAACGTTTTAATTCATTCGCAGCTTGGATATCTTCAGTTCTATTTTTGAGTTTATCAGCCAATTCCAAATCTGGAAGGGAAAAGAGTTTTTTGAGTGAAATGTCTGGAACCAATTTAGCGAGTCTGTCTGCTTCATACAGTGGCAAATCCAAGGCTCTCGCAGTATCTCGAATAGAAGATTTTGCAGCCATTGTACCATAAGTAATGATTTGTGCCACTTGATTAGAACCATATTTCTTGATTACCCATTCGATGACTTTTCCACGACCTTCATCGTCAAAATCAATATCAATATCAGGCATCGAAACACGATCAGGATTCAAGAAACGCTCAAAAAGCAAGTCATATCTGATTGGATCTACATTGGTGATTTGAATGCAATAAGCAACAACTGAACCAGCTGCCGAACCACGTCCAGGACCAACTGTAACGCCCATATCTCTGGCTGCGTGACAAAAATCTTGGACAATCAAGAAATATCCAGGATAACCCGTTCGTTCGATTGTCGCTAATTCAAAATCAATTCTTTCTCTGATTTCGTCTGTGATTTCAGGATATCGTTTGGCTGCACCGACATAGGTTAAATGACGCAAATAATTGTTTTCACCTCGTTTACCGCCATCAATCGCATCTTCCGCCGATTGAAATTCTTCAGGAATATCGAAAGCGGGGAGAAGTACTTCTCTTGCTAATCCGAAAGGTTCAATTTTATTGATGATTTCCCCAATCGATTCAATTGCTTCAGGTAAATCAGCAAAAAGCGCTTTCATTTCCTCCGCAGATTTGTAGTAATATTGGTCGTTGTCTAGTCCATATCTAAAACCTCGACCACGACCTTTAGGCGTTGCAAACAATTCATTGTCTTTCACGCAAAGTAAAATATCGTGTGAAGTTGAATCTTTTTTATCGAGGTAATAAGTGTTGTTAGTCGCAACTAATTTTACTTCATATTTCTGTCCAAGTCGAATCAAAACTTCATTCACACGGTCTTCATTTTCTTGACCGTGACGCATGATTTCAAGGTAGAAATCGTCGTGAAAAAGATTTTTCCACCAAGAAAGCGCTTCTTCCGCTTGGTTTTCACCCACATTTAGGATCAAACTAGATATTTCACCATACAAGTTTCCTGAAAGCACGATAACGTCCTCAGAGTATTTTTCAATCAGTTTTTTGTCGATTCGAGGAACGTAATACATTCCCGTGGTATAAGCAATGGACGCTAATTTGATTAAATTTTGGTATCCATTTTTGTTTTTAGCCAACAAAACGACTTGATAACCATTGTCTTTTTGCGTTTTATCATCGTGATTTCTGCAAACATTGAATTCACAACCGATAATCGGCAATATTTCCTTTTTCGTATATTCTTCTCCTGCTAAGGCAGCTGCTTCCCTCTCTTCTTTGATTTTTTTATTGTAACCACTGATTGCTTTTTCAAAATGAAATGCAGCCATCATGTTTCCAGTATCTGTCAAAGCGACTGCTGGTAAACCCAATTCAGCCGTTTTTGCAACCAATCCAGCAATATTGATGGTTGATTGGAGAATTGAATATTGAGAATGATTGTGTAAATGCGCAAATGGAGCATCTGCCAAACGCTCAAGATCTGTATCTCGGATTGTGGTCGTTGGTTGACTCGCCTTTTTAAGTTCAAGACTCGCTTCCTTTAAATTCAGGTGTTTTAAACCAATTGGTTGAATTTTATTTGGAAATTTTTGTCTGAATTCGTGCAAGTAAATTTGCTCTCTTTGTAATTCTAGCGGCGTAAAAATTTCTGCTCTAATTAATTCAAAGAAACAGCGAGTTGTCGCTTCCACATCGGCAGTTGCGTTGTGAGCTTCCGCAAATGGTTGATCAAATAAGGCATCGTGTAATTCTGAAAGCGTCGGGAATTTTTGTTTACGCATCGCTGAAAGCGCAATTTCTCTTTGCTCTGCAGGAACATCTAACCAACTATTTCCAATATTTCGAAGTGCTAAAATTTCATCTGATAAAGGAAAATCTTTGAAGTATTTACTTTCAATTTCTTCTCTTCCATTCACCAAAATAGGTTTGTCATAACGATCAGTTTTAACCCTTCCCGCATCTCCATTTTTATAGAAATCAACAAATGCTACTGTTCTTGCTGAAATTTCAGTACAAGTATCCAATGTTGGCATTTCTTGCAGGGCGTTGGAAACATTTAAGCGGTGAAATTCACATCCCATGATGTTTTTATCAAACCCAATATTTTGTCCTACTACAAATTTAGCTTTCCCTAAGGCCTCATTGAATAATTGTAAAACGGTTTCAAGTGATTCTCCACCTTGCATCGCCAATTCAGTGGAAATACCATGAATTTTTTCTGCATCAAATGGAATGTCAAATCCTTCTGGTTTAATCAAATAATCTTTGGCTTCAATCAATTCCCCCATGTCATCGTGCAACTGCCAAGCAATTTGTATTGCACGCGGCCAATTGTCTGTATCTGTGTACGGTAAATTCCAATTTTTTGGTAAACCTGTTGTTTCAGTGTCAAATATTATGTACATTCTTTGGTGAAATTTGGGAGTATAAAGATAGGTAATTAAGATTTATAAAATTGAAAA
>JBFYPS010000276.1:0-13015 GCA_041303135.1 Crocinitomicaceae bacterium
TTGATGATTAAATCGTTGAAACGATTATTATTTCGTGTTATCATTCCCTAGGGTCGGGATTAATCCCGACCCTAGGTTGCATGTGCATCGAATACCAAAACCGCGTCTCCGAAATCAACTGGTCTTTCTCCCCTACAAAATTTTGATTCACCAAAATGCGCCCAAATTCATCGTAAATCAAGAATTGACTTTTGTGGATTTTTTTCGGTTTCTTGTATTTGAAATCATCGAATTTTCCTTGCAAAATCGCATTGTAACCATAACTGTATTTTTTCCCTTTGCGAGTTTTGGTAATGGTCAATCCGTAATAATTTTGATAACTGCTTTGATACAACCAAACTTCTGAACGATTCCTTTTTATTTTTCGCGCGTACAAATTTTCACTCTGCAAAGTGGAATCTGCTTTGTAGGTTTTGCTGTCGATTGTATTTCCCAAACTGTCATAAGAGATCACGAGAAATTGAGTGATTTTACCGTTGATTTTATTTTCAAATCCAATTTGTTTGTGTGCACTATTGTAAATCCAATTTGCTTCACTGAATTTACTTGAATCGCCATTAACAAGCGTACTCATAAAAATCAAAACAGTGTCTTTTCCATGGTAATTGAAACGAGAAAGACGGTAAATCAACGCGTTATTGGAACTGTCAACATGTTCCGTCGCAGCAAGTGTTCCAAAGGTATCAAATTGATAACGAAATCTGTTTTCACGTTCGAATTTCCCTTTGACATACGAGACGGTTCTTTGCTTCAATTTGTTGGGATAATAGAAAGTAGAATCTACAACCAACGTGGTATCGTCATCATAAATACCAATTCCATTTGAAATCTCTAAATTTTCACTAAAAATCGTTTTCCGAACATACGATGCGGTACAAACAGAATCTACTATTTCCGGGATGTTTTCTTTATTTTTTCTAGATTTTCTAAGTTGTTTTTTGTTTTGTTCTTCAAACGAAATCGTCATCGGCAAACCCATTGGATACAAGGAATATTCGTTGAATGAATTGGGTGGTGGTTGCGGACAATCGATTGGACTTTTCTCAACAGATTCCAACGTTAATCTTTCGCCTCCTAAATCATAATTTGTAAACGTCCAAGAACTATCTTCCCACTTTTCACCTACCAAATTGACTTGTAAAGTATAGATTTCTTTGCTTTTCAAATAGCCAACTTCCCGCGTCAATTCACCGTAAAGTGTATCTGCATTGTAGTCAAAAGTGACACTTTTTGCAATACTATCAGCCATTGATTGTCTGCATAAAATCTTGCTTTTTTGGGCAAAAAGTGATACTAAGCCAGTGAAAAAGATGGCAAAAAAAGTGACAAAATATCTATTTGATAAAAGCACTATTTATCAAAATAACCATCGTAGGTCATCGTTCCTTTGGCGTAAATTAGATTTACACG
This sequence comes from Crocinitomicaceae bacterium, assembly GCA_041303135.1. Taxonomy (GTDB): domain Bacteria; phylum Bacteroidota; class Bacteroidia; order Flavobacteriales_D; family Crocinitomicaceae; genus JAQVCM01. The sequence continues at coordinate 1,411 of JBFYPS010000276.1, forward strand.
CGCTTTATCTTCCTCCACAGTTGCACAAATCTCACAAGTGTCTTTGAAACTGTCCACTGTTTTTATCCCACAAAGTGGATCCATTTCATCTTTCGAAATGATGTCGAAGTACACTTTATCACCGTTTTTCATGTCCAATTCCCATTGGTTTTCATGAATTCTAAACTCAGCGTTTTTATCCAATAATTTACCATTCATGTGCGTCAACACAAATTTATTTTGTCCCGTTTTGTAAGGTTTTAAATCGATTTTTTCATCTGTTTTTTTCGACGAACCAGAACAACTAAACGTTCCAACTAAAAGACCGATGAATAGAATGGTATTGTAAATTTTCATGTTGACTAAATTTTGGATTTCGATAAAACAAAAACGGATGTTTTATTTACAAATTTATTCATTTTTTGCTTCTTTTTACACATCCCAAGAAAACCAATTTTCACGAAAACCCAGCAACAAAATTCCAAATCTCAACTTTAGGTTTTATTAACTAAAGATTTATCGAAAAACATAGCATATTTCTCACTTTTTTGGGCTAATTTTGCACCCTATTTCACAGCATCTATTTATGAGTACTTCTTTAACAATCAAAAGCGCTTTAATTTCCGTTTATGACAAGTCTGGTTTAGAGCCAATTATCCATCGTTTGAATGAACTTGGTGTAACCATTTATTCTACCGGTGGAACGCAAGCTTTTGTGGAAGATTTAGGAGTTGCTGTTGAAAGAGTAGAAGATTTGACTTCTTACCCATCGATTTTAGGTGGTCGTGTGAAAACATTGCATCCAAAAGTTTTTGGCGGAATTTTGAATAGAAGAAATCATTCAGAAGATCAAAGTCAAATTGCGGAATTTGAAATTCCTGAAATCGATTTAGTGATTGTTGATTTGTACCCTTTCGAAGCGACTGTTGCCTCAGGTGCTTCTCACGACGATATTATTGAAAAAATTGACATCGGTGGAATTTCCTTGATTCGCGCCGCTGCTAAAAATTACCAAGATGTAGTCATTATTCCATCACAAGGGCAATACGCTGAGTTTTTGGAAATCTTGAATGCTTCAGAAAATGGCGCTACTTCTTTGGGGCAACGCAAATCTTTTGCGCGTGATGCATTTGAAGTTTCTTCTCATTATGACACTCAAATTTTCAATTACTTCAACCAAGAAGGGAAAAAAGAAATATTCAAACAAAGTGTAAAACCAGCACAAGTGTTGCGTTATGGCGAAAATCCACACCAAAAAGGAATTTTCCATGGGGATTTAGACGCGATGTTTACCAAATTGCACGGAAAAGAATTGTCTTACAACAATTTGTTAGACGTTGATGCTGCTGTCAATTTGATGGGAGAATTTAAAAATGACGGACCAACTTTCGCGATTTTGAAACACAACAATGCTTGCGGTGTTGCAACGAGACCAACAATCAAAGAAGCTTACGAAGGCGCTTTGGCTGGAGATCCTGTTTCTGCTTTCGGAGGAATTTTGATTTCAAATACTAAAATTGATTTGGCAACAGCGACAATCATGAATGATTTGTTTTGTGAAGTGGTAATTGCTCCAGCTTATGATGCAGACGCATTAGAAATGTTGCAAAGCAAAAAAAATCGTGTCATCTTGATTCAAAATGAAGTTGAATTACCGAAACGTCAATTCAGAACGATTTTGAATGGGGTGTTGGAACAAGACAAAGATTTGATTACTGAAACGGAAGCTGATTTCAAAACAATCACGAAAGTGGCGCCAACTGCACAAGAAAATAAAGATTTTATTTTTGCCAATAAATTGGTGAAACATACGAAATCCAACACGATTATTTTGGCTAAAAATGGTCAATTGTTGGCAAGTGGAACAGGGCAAACATCTCGCGTAGATGCCTTGAGACAAGCGATTCACAAAGCACAATCATTCAATTTTGATTTGAAAGGTTCTGTGATGGCTTCTGATGCATTTTTTCCTTTTCCGGATTGCGTAGAAATTGCGCACGAAGCGGGAATTGATGCAGTAATTCAACCTGGAGGATCAATCAAGGATGAATTATCAATACAATATTGTGATGCCAACGGAATGGCGATGGTAATGACAGGAAATAGACACTTTAAGCATTAAATTTCAATTATTTTTTTGAAAATTGAAACAAAAAATGCAGTTTTACGATAAAAAGAATTCAAATAAAGACTTCTTGGGATAGAAGCAAAACGATAAAATGGGGTTATTTAGTTTTTTAACACAAGAAATCGCAATCGATTTAGGTACGGCAAACACGTTGATCATCATGAATGACAAAGTGGTTGTTGACGAACCTTCAATTGTTGCGAGAGACATTCAAACCGGCAACATTGTTGCTATCGGTAAGAAAGCGCAACAGATGCACGGGAAAACCCACAAATTGATTGAAACAGTTCGTCCGTTGAAAGATGGAGTAATTGCAGATTTTCAAAGTGCAGAAGCAATGATTCGCGGGATGATCAAAATGATTAATACTGGAAAAAGTTTGTTCACGCCAACTTTGAGAATGGTTGTTTGTATTCCTTCAGGAATTACTGAAGTAGAAAAAAGAGCGGTTCGCGATTCATGTGAGCACGCTGGAGCAAAAGAAGTTTATTTGATTCACGAGCCAATGGCTGCTGCAATCGGAATTGGTATCGACGTGGAAGAACCAATGGGAAATATGATCATCGATATAGGTGGTGGTACTTCAGAAATTGCCGTAATCGCTTTGGGCGGAATCGTTTGTGATAAATCAATCCGTATTGCGGGTGATGATTTCACGCAAGACATTGAAGAATACATGCGTCGTCAACACAACATTTTGGTTGGTGAACGTACTGCTGAACAATTGAAAATTGAAGTTGGTGCTGCGATTCCAGAATTGGACAATCCGCCACCAGATTTCGCTGTTCGTGGTCGTGACTTGATGACTGGAATTCCAAAAGAAATCATAGTTTCTTATACAGAAGTTGCTCACGCCTTAGACAAAACAATTTCTAAAATTGAAGAGGCAATTTTAAGTGCATTGGAAATGACTCCGCCAGAATTGTCAGCAGATATTTACAAAACTGGAATTTATTTAGCAGGTGGAGGTTCAATGCTTCGCGGATTAGACAAACGTATTTCTGCGAAAACAAAACTTCCAGTGCATATCGCTGAAGATCCATTGAGAGCTGTTGCGAGAGGAACAAGTATCGCATTGAAAAACATCGATCGTTTCCAATTCTTGATCAAAGATTAAGTTTAGTCAATAAATTTTTAATAGTTTTAAGTCCTGATTTAACGTCGGGACTTTATTTGTTTAAGAAGCATGCGCAATCTCATTGCATTTTTTAAAAGATTCAGGGTTTTCTTGGTTTTTGCTGTCCTTCAAGGATTGGCACTTTCCACTTATTTCACTTACTTGAACTTTCCAAGAGCGCAATATTTGACGAGTGCTTCCATTGTGAATGGGCATATTTTGACCGTCAAAAATGATTTGACCAAACATTTCAATTTGTCCTACAACAATTACAAATTGCAAAAGGAAAACATCGCTTTGCGAAAACGTTTACCGCAAAGTTTCATTCCAATTCAATCCAATGTTTTTAAGATAGATGATACTTTATTTCATCAACAATATGAATACATTGCCGCAACGGTCATCAATTCCACTTTTGATAAAAGAAATAATTATTTCACACTTAACATTGGTTCTAGTCAAGGAATCAAAAGAGGAATGGGTGTTTTTTCTGATAAAGGAATCGTTGGAGTTGTACACAATGTAAGTGAACATTTTTCTGTAGTGAAATCTGTTTTGACAGAAGCAATCAACATCGACGTGATGATTGAATCATCAGGAGCTTTCGGATTGTTGAAATGGGATGGAGGAAATCCTAAAATCGGTTCAATATCAGGAATTTCCAACGATATGAAGATCAAAAAATGGAGCAAAATTGTCACCAGAGGTGGTTCTGGAATTTTTCCAAGAGGATTGCAAGTTGGAATTGTTTCTTCTTTCAAACCTGTTGAAGCAAAACCTTTGTGGGACATTTCATTTTATTATTCAGAAGATTACAGAAAAATTCAAAGGGTTTATGTAGTAAAAAACCTATTGAAATACGAACAAAAAGAATTGGAATCACTTATTCCACCAGATAAAGAAGAATAGGAATGCGTATAGTCATAATACATACATTGAGATTTGTTCTCTTTTTGTTTGCACAAGCATTGTTGTTCAATCAATTAGAAATTGGATTTGGGATTCAAGCGATGATTTATCCCTTGTTCATTTTATTGTTGCCTTACAATATCAATATTTTCTTAAGCATGCTGATTGCATTTGCCTTAGGCTTCGGAATAGATTCGATTTCGAATACCTATGGCTTACACGCTTCCGCAGCGGTACTATTGGCGTATTTACGACCAATCATTTTCAAATCGTTTGAACCAAGAGATGGCTACGAAGACACGCAAGAAATGAATTTCTATGAAATGCCGACAAGTTGGTTGCTTTCTGTTTTCGGCTTAATGCTTTTGATACACCATTTCTGGTTTTTCACCTTAGAATTGTTTAAGTTCAATGAAGTCGGATTTATCCTGCAAAAAACTATTTTGAGCGCACCGATTTCCTTGATTGTTTGTATTTTGATTCAGATTGTTTTTATCCGAAAACCGTCAACTTCTCGATAAGTATATTGATTCTAAGTTCATTATTAATTGAATAAAATCCATTTAGTTTAAAAAAATTATTATTTTAGTTGACTATATTTAAAGTCAATCTGAAATGATTAATTGGACCAATCGCTACTCAGTTGTTTTTTTCCTGTTGTTTTCAACACCTATTATTTTTGCGCAATCCAAGATTGAAAAATTAACGCAAAAAGTTGAGGAAGCTCCAACAGATTCTACAAAAGCGGACGCATTAAATAATTTGGCTTGGGAATATGTCAACGTAAATCCAACAAAGGGAGTTCCGTTGGTTGAAGAAGCCATTGAATTAAGTGCTAAAAACAATTTTTTAAAATTAAAGTCTTCTTGTTTAAACACATACGCCTATTTACAAGAAACAATGGGTAATTTGCAAGAAGCAGAAATTTACTATCTAAAGTCGATCGAAGAAAAAAGGAAAATTAAAGACATGAAAGGAATGGCAACAGTTTATTCCAATGTGTCAAAAATTTACAGACGACAAAGTAAGCATGACTTGGGAATAAGCTACCTACTAAAGTCAATATCGATTCAAGATTCCCTCAAAAACTATTATGGCTTAGGTTTGGCTTATAATAATTTGGGATCAATCTGCAAAGACATGGGGGATAACCCTAGTGCAAAAAAGTACCATCTTAAATCATTAGAAAATCGAATAATTGCCAAAGATTCTATTGGAATGGCTTATTCGTACGTTAACATTGCGTCCGTTATTAATGATTTGGGTGACTACAAACAAGGTATTCAGTATTGTTTAAAAGGTTTGGAAATCTTAGAAAGGAAGAAAGATTATCAGGCAATAATCCTGACATTGAGCAATATAGCAAATACTTATACAAAAATTAAAAACTTCACTTTAGCGAATAAATACAATAAAAGAGCTTTAGATTTAGCGTTAGAGAAAAACAACACAACTCATTTGGCCTCAATTTATCAGGTAAAGGCTGAGTTGTTAATGGAACAAAAGGAATATCTTGAATCTTTGAAAGTGTTGAATAAAGCCTTGTTTTTTGCAGAAATGCATAAAATGAACTTTGTTCAGATCGAAATTAAAGCAAATATTGGTGCTTGTTTATATCATCTAAAAAGAAACAAAGAAGCAAAAAAGTACCTAGAAAGTGCCATTAATTCTTCCCGAGAATTTGAAATTCCATCCATTGAATTTAGGTCTCTTTGCAGATTAGTAGATATTCTTGTAGGGGAGAATAATTTGAGTTTAGCACAAAAACACTTGAAACGAGCTGAAATCCTGGTAAAGGATTTAGATTCAAAGAAGTATTTTTTGACTTATTATCGTTGTGCTTTAAATTTCGCTAAGTCATTTAAAGACAAAGACTTGTTGCTTGACTCTTACGATAAATATTTCCAATATAGAGATTCCTTGATGCCTGAAAACATCCATTTTGCGATGTCGGAAGCGAGTGCTAAATATGAAACCGATAAAAAAAACAGGGAAATTCAACTTTTGAGACAGGAAAAGAAAATCAAAGAATTTGAAACCAAGGAACAAAAATGGCAATCTGAAAAACGCATGTATTTTATGTGGGCGTTAATAGGTATGCTTATCATTATAATCACGTCTATTGTATTAATTTACAGAAAACAAAAGGTTATTTTGAAGCAAGCCAATAAACAAGCAGTTTATGAAGCAGAAGAAAAAGAAAGAGAACGATTATCTAAAGACATCCATGATGACTTGGGTTCTGGTTTGTCAAAAATCAGATTTTTATCTGAATCCCTGAAATCAAATAAATCAGCCTTAGAAATTCAAAATAACGTTAATTCAATAAACGAAACGGCCTATCAATTAGTTGATAACATGAGGTCTATGATTTGGACATTAAATCCAGCCAATAATACACTTGAAAATCTAATTATTCGAATTAGAGAATATTTGTATGATTATTTAGAAGATTATCCGATTCAGGCGATTTTTTTAGTGGAAGATAATATTCCGGAAATGAAAATTAAAAGCGAATCAAGCAGACATTTATTTTTGGTAATTAAGGAGTCACTCAACAATATCGTAAAGCATGCCAACGCTTCCACTGCGAAAATAGAAGTACAACTGGAAGGAAAGGTTTTGTTCATTAAAATTGCCGATGATGGAAAAGGATTCAAAGTCAATAATAACAGTATTGGGAGTGGATTGAAAAACATGGAATCAAGAATTCAAGCCATAGGCGGTATTTGGAAACTTGAAGAAAAAGAAGGATGTGAAATTATAGTAGAGATTCAATTAGATGAAATTTCAGCTGAATAATTCCTATCTAGTCTTTTTTGAGGTTCTTTTTATGATAAATACGACTTTTGTATTAGATATGAATTCTTTAATACGCATACTTTTACCGTATGAAAATTAATGTAGGATTAATAGAAGATGAAATTGATATTTCAAAAGGTATCCAAGAGCTAATTAACAAAAGTGAAGGCTTCTGTTGCAACTTCGTTTTCGCCACCGCAGATGAAGCAATAAAGCAAATTCCTAAATTAGATTTAGATGTTGTGTTAACCGATATTCATCTCTCTGGTAAATCAGGAATCGATTGTATTTTGGCACTAAAACCAATTTGTCCAAATATCCAATTTTTGATTTGTACCTCTTTTGAAGATTCAGATACGGTTTTTAAAGCGCTGAAAGCTGGTGCATCTGGCTACATTGTAAAAACCACAAAACCCTCGGTCCTACTAGATTCAATTGCTGATGTTTATCGTGGAGGCTCGCCCATGAGTAGCAATATTGCTCGAAAAGTTGTACAATCTTTTCATCAGCAAGAACAGATCAATGAATTGCAAAAACTTTCACCTAGAGAAAAGGAAATTTTAGAGCTGCTTTCAAAAGGGTTGAGATATAAGCAAATTGCCGATGTAAGTTTTATTAGTTCTGAAACTGTTAGAACACATATTTACAACATTTATCAAAAATTGCAGGTCAATTCAAAAATGGAAGCGATCAATAAAGTTTTTGGAAATTCAAGGAATAAAAACTAGCATATTTGGTTCGTCTTTGAACGAAACTTTCCTCAAAATTCATACTTTAGTCGTATGTTTAAGTAGTTGATTTCAAATAAATTTGAAAAATCATTTGTTGCTATAAATCGTTTTAGCATCAAGGATTTCATTTTTAAAATCAACGATATTATGAAAATTAAAATTGCACTTTTGTTAGTTTTTTTATTGGCAAACAACATCATTTTTTGTCAAATCAACAATCCATTTGGAAATGGAAGTTACCTTGGACTTGGGTATGGATTTGGTTCAACTTTGGGGAAATCGACACTGGCACAACCGAACATAAACAATGATCAAGGAGAATATTTTTGTAAGACACGGGATTGGGGGATGGATTTTGCTTTTTCTCCAATCGGTGGGAAAGACCAATCAGGTTTGAAATTCGGGTTTTATTTTGCTGGAACTTTGGGAGGATCAAATTCTTCTTATTACGTAATTGATCCGAATTATTTAGACAGAACAAAGTATTGGAAGGAAGGCTTTGAAGCTTTGATCAATTTAAAATTGGGTCTTCAAACAGCTTATTATATCAAAGAGAAACAAACCTTAATTGGATTGAGATATTTTAATTGTTATGCTGGAGATGCTTTACGTGCTTCTTATTCAAATTCTGACGATGCTGCAGTTTTAGGTTTGTTCTTTGCAAATGACAGAATTGGATTGGATTTGAATTTTGCTTCCCAAAAAATTCCCGGATTTTTAGTAAACAGTGAAGCTTGGAATTACCTACAGTTTAACTCGCGATTCAAATTGACCAATGGAGATGATTTTGCTTTATATGCTGGATTAAGATATGAGCACAGCGTTTTGCAATCTGAAAAATCACTGTTGATCATTGATGGTACTCAAAAAGCAACTTGTAATTCATTTTTTTTAACAGTTGGATTTGCTGTCAACACCCTTAAAAGAGATAAAAAGTAGGAGAATTCAAAAATCATACTTTAGTAGTATTTTTAAGAATATTCATTCAAATACCTTTGGCTCAACAATTAAAAAAGAGAATTATGAAAACAAGTTTATTAGTAGTATTGCTATTTGTAGTAGGGTTTGGATTTGCACAAACATCAAATGTTTCAATCACAAGCGGAGGTGATCGATTTGTATTTAAAAATGGAGTAAGCGAGTGGTCAGAGCCAGTAAAAATTAATTTGGAGGCGAGCGCAACTAAAAAAAAGCCAGCAATTTCAACGCCAATTTCGATGAGAATTAGAGTGAAAAAAAGAATGTTGCTTGCTTGTCACTATGAAGTTGAAATTACAAATTTATCAACCACAAGTCAAGTGAGTTTTAAATATAAAAATTCATATACTGATGCGACAGGAAAAGACATTTGGCACAGTGTAAAATTAAAACCAAGTGGAACTGCAGAAGGAAAAATCATTTATGCTGAATTGAAGTTCAAACCAAAATCAGTGGAAGATTGTAGTACTTGCTCTTGGAGCTTTGATTATGCAGAATTAAAAGTAAAATAGTTATCTCCAATTTTTGAAAAAGCTTCCTTGATTTAGGAGGCTTTTTTCATTTTACCCCAGGAAAATAATGTTTTTCTCCCGTCTTAATCTCCTTTTCAAATTTTTCGCGAATCACTTCTGCGACCGTTTTGTTCTCAATTTTGCATTCTAACCACGAAATAATATCCAAATACATGAAAGGTCTTTTTTCAAATTTGGATTGACTCAATTTCACCAATTTAGATAATAATTGTTTGAAAACCTTGCGCAAATCGGAAGGATTAACTGTTGGCAATTGACGGATGAAATTCAAAATTTCCTTTTGAACACCTTGTAAATCGCCCATATTGCTCAAGTATCGGTAAACCGATTTCACTTGATATTCCAACAAATCGTCGTTTCCAAGTTCAAAATGTGCGATTAAATTCAAGATCCTGGCAAAACTTTGAATGTCTTCCCGAATACTTTGCGCCTTCATTTGAATGATCAAATTCAAGTAGTAAATCGCTTTTTTATTTTCTCCGTTTCCGAAATACAAACAGGCGATTTTATAGTAAAAAACCATCGCGCGGTGCACGTCCAACTTGTCTTCTGAAGATTTCACAAAGGCTTCAATTTTGGGAACCAATTCCAATCCTTTGGTGAAATTTCCTTCCAAATAATAGCGGTTGATTTGATTGGTGAAAACATACTGCTGATACAATAAAACCACATTTTCACTGTCTTTTTCGGTAGGCGGATTTTGCTCCAATTCTGTAAGCACTTCAACATATCTTTTGTAACTTCTCAAATTGAAAAGCGCCAATAATAAATTGTGTATTCCTTTCAAATACAATTCTTTATTTTGATCTGCGAGCACTGGATAATGTTCAAATAAATCCACCCATAGGCGCGCATATTTGTAGCACATCACAAAATCTTGAATCATGTGGTTGTAGCGGACATGCGCATTATATAGGTGCAATTTTTCTTCCACACTCAATAGATTGGGAGAGATTTTGGGCAACTTAGAGTGGAAAAATTCTTTGACAAAGTGATAATCTTTTTCATCGCGTACAATGCCTACTTTTAAATACAGTGAGTAGAGTTGCAAAGCAATATTCGAATATAAAATAGCGCCACTAATTTTCTTTTCTAATTCAATACTTTCATTTGCCAATTCATCTGCGCGAGAATCAATACTTCTGGTAATGTATTGTGATTCAATAATTTTCTCAAACTGGACGATGGATAAATTTAAAATATCGGCATGTAATTTTTGGGCACTAATTTTTGCTTTATCGAGTAATTTGAGCGATTGTAAATAAAATCCCTTTTGATATAAAATTTGAGCATAATCAATACTTTCTCGAATTTCACTGTCTGTTCTACGAGATAAATATTGCAATCGCAAACTTGTCAAAATCTGCTTGAATAAATGTGCTTTGATGTTTGACAATTGACTTTTTTTAATTTGCGTCAATTTTTGAATGGCCGAATCGTCTGTATAGTTTTCTGTTTTTTCAATAAAATCAAACAGTTGTAAGAACTTCAAATCATCCGAAGAAGATGAATTTCTGGTGGCGTATAATTTAAAACTCCGCTTTTCAGACTTTGAAAGTGACTGAATTAAACGAATTAAACCGTCTGAATTTTGATTGGACATTGTAAATTATACTTTAATTTTTTGGTTTAAAACAATAAAAATCAATCGATTAATATGCGAACAGTAACTTTGGGTATCGTAAATTTACGAAACTTTAATTTGATATGAAAGTGTATAAATGACACATTTGTACCATCAAAATGATTTAAGTAAAAACAAAATAATAAAAACATTCAAGAGTAGGGGTACTCTTGTTTTTTTCGATTAGTAGCAAAAGAAAGTTTCGGTGGTTTCATCGGAACTTTTTTATTTTGGTTTCACGCGTTTTTATTTGAAAAGAATTTTTCTTGTATCTTTTTTCAAGGATCTCGTTACTCTTTCAATTACTTATTAGAAAATTAATTTTAGAACGATGAAAAAACGATTTACTTTATCAGTATTGGCATTTGCACCTATTTTTGTCTTTGGACAAATGGATATTAAAGAAATGGATAAGTCAATCGAGAAAGTCCACGAGCATTTGTATGCTTCTCGGAGTGAAGTTTCGAATCGTTTGTACAAAACATTTATCGAGGATTTGAAAAAAACAAATAATCAGCAAGCTTTGGTTGTCGCGCAAATCGACACCTTGAAATGGCGCGACAAATTGAGTTTCAATGAACCTTATGTAACATATTATCACCAACATCCAGCTTATCAAAATTATCCAGTGGTAAATGTTTCATACGCAGGCGCTCAAAAATTTTGTGAATGGATGACAGTTCAATACAACGCAAATCCAAAACGTAAATTCAAGAAAGTGATCATTCGACTTCCTTCTGAAAAAGAATGGATTGAAGCTGCTCAAGCAGGAGACACAAGTTCAATTTATGCTTGGCATGGAAC
>JBFYPS010000277.1:0-21151 GCA_041303135.1 Crocinitomicaceae bacterium
GTTTCTTTTTTCTCAACACCTGATTTATTTCTGATTGCAACAGTACCTGACAAATTCATATCAGAAGCGCCAGTTTTCATCTTAATGATACCTTGACCATCAGCTACAGTAATAGAACCAGGTCCAGTTACTACAGGTTGATTGTCTGAATCATAAGCAGCCATCATTACTTTCAATTCTACTTCTTCATTTGCATTGGCGATCATTGGACCGTAAGCTAATGGCAAAATTTTATTGAAACTATATTCACCTGTACTTACTCTTCCTTTGATGTGCGTAACAGCTGTAGCTCTAGCAGAAAGAATTTCCTGTTGCATAGCTGTTAAAGAAGCAATTGCAGCAACTAAAGGCGCGTGGTCAAAAGTTTTACCAATCCAGTGTGCAGGACCTTCTTCCATTTCAACCATTTCAGATTTAGTAAGCTCACTATAAATTTGTTTGATAACTTGACCATCATCACCTACATTGAACTTTTTGTTTTTAGCTATCATCGCGTCAACCTGTTTACTAAGGTCTGCGTTATCCTTAAAAGTATTAATAGCTGTTGACTTAAATACCCAATTACCTTTTTCACCAGCTTTATAGCTACCAACTAGATCAACTAATTTTCCACGGTAGTCATTAAATGATTTCCAAAGTTCAAGTCCATCTCCTTTTGGAGACTTCAAATCTTCACCAATCATCACTTCCATTGGAACATCATATTGATCTTTAGCTTGTACAGCCATTAGGTTCAATCTTGCTGGTAAAAGTGGATTCTTTGTGTCATACTTTTTCCAAATGATTGCTTCTTTTTCTTTATCGGCAATTTTAATTACATCTTCACCACTTTTTTCAAGCAATTTGATTTTTATTTCGTCGATAAGTTTTATTCTTTTTGCAGTTTCAATATCAATCTGATCAATTATATCAAGGTAATATTTCACCTTAGTTAATTTCTCAGGTGGATTCATTTTGTCTGCTAACTCTGCTTTCAATTCTGACTTTGCAGAGTTACCTCTATCCAAATGTGTAATTGAAGATTTTTGAGTATTTTCTTCAATTGCAACGAATGCATCCAAGATTGCTTTTGATACGTTAAGTGCTAGAAGTGCGGTAAGTACTAAGTACATCATACCGATCATCTTCTGTCTGGGGGTTTCTTTTCCTCCTGCCATGATTAATTATTTTTCTTTAATATATTAATAATTAATTAATGTTCAATAACATTAATAACTTCCAAATAATTGCAAAAATTATCCTTTAGTTATTGTCATAGCTTTCAACATGTTTCCGTAAACGCTATTCAAATCAGTTAAGTTTTTAGATAGCATTGCCATGTTTTCTTTGTACAATTTAGTGTCTTGTGCAGAATCAGAAAGATTTTGCATCATTTCAGTTACTTGTGCTTGGAATTTCTCAGTTGATTCTAAATGTGCAGATGAACCTTTCAATTGTAATTCATACACATTATTCAATGCTGCCAAGTTTTTAGAAACTTTTTGCATTTGCTCTCCAAATGATTCCCCCTCTTGCGTAGAAGAAGTCATTCCAGAAATAGAAACTGATGCTCTTTCATAAGCTTCAGACAAGTTAGACACTTTATCAGAAGCAGCTTGCAAACTTGAAACATAAGAATCTGTTGCAGCAGCAGCAGAAGTTACACCTTTCAATTGAGAAGCATTTTCACCCAAAGCACGCATTCCATCTCCAAGTCTTTCCAATAAAGCACTGTCGATTTTTGCTTCTTCAAGCATTTTGTCTAAGTGTTCAGTAACACCTGAACCACTTCCACCTCTACCTCCTCTTGCTGGAGCGTTGTGGTCAAGTTCTGCTTGGTGACCTAAACCTAACTCTGGGTAAACTAATTCCCAGTTCGGATCTTGATGTAGAGGTTCAAAAGCTGAAAACAAGAAGATTACCGCTTCAGTTCCTAACCCTACAACTAACATTGGTCCTGCGAAAGGCCAGTGCATGATTTTGAAAAGTGCCCCAACAATTACAATTGCTGCTCCAATTCCGTACAATTTAGCCATGAATTTCTTAAATCCTTGACTTTCAAATAGACTACCACTACTCATAGTTTTTTGGTTTTTTAAAAATTATAGTTTTGATTTGTTTGTTTATTCTTAGCGAAGTTGAATATCGCTTTGAATTTCCTCGCCACCTTCTTTAGTGAAATCTCTTCCACCACGTCCTAGGTGTGTCATTACGTTTCTATATCCGATATATGACTTTGCAGTATCTTGGTACTCAAACGTTCTTGTAGAAGTTTGTAAGTAATAACCAATATCTTTCCAAGAACCACCTCTTAAAACTTTACGTTTCATACTTGGTGGATCCCAATCCATTGCATCATATCTGTGATCTGTATTCAAATCATGAGAGAATTCGTACATAGATTCATCATAAGCAGTTTCACACCACTCAGCAACGTTTCCTGACATACAGTATAGCCCCCAACCATTAGGATTGTAAGAGTATGCTTTTACAGTATGGAAACCTCCATCTTCAAAATATCTTCCTCTCATTGGTTTAAAGTTTCCTAAGAAACAACCAGACTCATTTCTAATGTATGGACCTCCCCAAGGGTATGGAGACAAAGCCAAATCACCACGAGCAGCTCTTTCCCATTCAGCTTCAGTTGGCAAACGGAAATCATTTACATACAAATCGCCCATAGCGGTCAACCAGTTGTTCAACAATTGAGTTCTCCAAATACTGAAAGCTTTTGCTTGTTGCCAATCAACACCAACCACAGGATAATTATCAAAAGCTGGATGCCAGAAATACATATTTGTCATTGGATCATGGAAAGAGTATGTAAAGTCTCTTACCCAGCACAATGTGTCAGGGAAAACATTGATGGTTTCATCGATGATAAAACGACCTCTATCTGCATGACCTCTAATGGCTGTATTTTGTCCTTTTTTGTTGAAAACACCCATATCCAAATCTTGTCCTTGAGGATCGTCAGTAAATGGATGATTAGGAGTATTCAACTCTCTGTGAGCAGGAACAACTTTATTTCCTGAATTATCATAACCATTAGGAACGATTTCAACTCTTCCTCTTCTTGCAGCTTCACGCAAGTCGATCCAGTAATAACGGTAATTTAATTTACGCGTATCAATTTCTCTTCTTTTATAGAAACGTTCTTGTTGAGGATAATACATATCAACCAACAAAGGAATAATGTCCGGATCTTGATAATCGAATTCTCTATCCCAATTCAAAGAGAACAAAGACGCATTCGGATCACTTGTGCTTCTATTGATATCTCTATCACTAGGTTCAAAAGGAACGATTTCAACTCCCACTTCATCAAAATACTCTTCGGTATAATTGATATACTTGCTTGCTTCATCATCATCTTCTAAACCAGCATAGATTTTCTCTCTAGCAATGGAATCACGAACCCAATATACAAACTGACGATATTCGTTGTTTGTAATTTCAGTTTGATCCATGTAAAAAGCCTGAACCGATACAGTTTTTGAATGCGTTTGATGCAAAAATGGCACATCTTGGTCATTCTCCCCCATATTGTAAGAGCCAGCTGGTATGTAAACCATACCCAACGGTATTTCCGGCTGATACACCGTCCTACCCATTACACCGGTCACGTGTCCAGTTCTTGTGCTACAAGATGCAAGCACAATACCAATAAGACCTACTAACAAAAGTTTTTTCATTCTACCTCTATTTTATTTACCGGAATATCATTAACAATCTACAGGATCAATGTAATTTCTGATATAACGGTACCCTCTCTAAAATGGTTACAAAGATTTATAATTTTTTTTGAATTTTACAACCAACGAGGATGTTTATGCTTAGTAACTGGTGGAGGAGGTAAGAAATAACAGTATTTAACTACTACTTCATGCGTTCCTCTTGAGATACTAGACAATTGATTTATTGTCAAATCGTAAGAATAACCTACAGTAAAATTAGGGATTGGTGTAAAACCTGCCATCAATGCAATCGCATCACTGGTACGGTAAGTTAAACCTCCATAAAATTTTCCTTGGTGAACGTAACGTATATTTACATCCGCTGAAAATTTAACTAAGTCAGTTCTTGACATTACTTGAATATCCAAATCTTTGGTTGCTCCAAATAAATTTAAGAATCTATAACCTCCCATCACAACGTAGTGACGTGCATTTGTGTAATTCAAATTTTTGATTTGTGAACCAGACAAGTGAGTTGATGATAATCCAAAATAATAATTGTTATTTTTCTTTTTGAAATACAAACCAGCATTCACATCAAAAGTTGTACCTGAAGTTTTTCCTGGTAAAGATGGATCTACCATTGTTACTGGTGGAATCCAAGTTGGATCAACTCCTAAGTTTAAAATACCGATTCCAACACCAATACCTAAAACATGTTCATTTAAATCAATTGGATGAGAATAATTTAACAAAACACTATTTTGACGGTTAAAACCGATTGCATCGTGATAAACAGACAAACCAGCGCCACCTAAACCGAAACGATTTAAATTGGCCTCCGCATTAAAAACAGCAGAGTTTGGTGCTCCATTCACTTTATCCCATTGATTTCTGTAAATCATAGTACCACAAATTCCGTCATCCAATCCTGTTGAACCTGGATTTAAACTCATTTTATCATAAATAAAATGGGTCAATAATTTATCTTGCTGACCAAAGGAAACCCCCGTGGTTAGTACAACAAAAGCAGATAATGCAAGTAGTCTTTTTTTCATAAACAGCGTTAGTTTGCATGTAAATAATACCTCAAAAACCTTCGTATAGGCTCCCAATTGGGCACTAAAATAATTAATTTTCTTTACATTTTAAATTTTTTGTGAAAAACTTATTGGTTTTCCACAAGATATTGTTGATTAAGTGCGAATTTAAACATTATAATCAAGGTATGCAACCTTTCAATATAATACTCGTCTTTTAACGTCAAAATTAAATAATTGTTACGTTACGTGCAAATTTAACTCAACTTTTGAAATGTTTTCCACCACAAATCAGGCATTTCATTTTGCATAGCTAACTGATAATCTTCATGATTACAAGGTACCATGTGGTGTCTTTCAAATTTTACTCCAGATTTGAGCGGATAAGGAACTTCCATCCACCAACGATCTGATTTATGACTCTTATAAAAAACCAAATCGTTTTCATAAGATTCCATGTGTACAATAAATTTTAAATAATCTTTTTTACTTCCAATAGGAAAATCGCCCTTTCTTTGAGAAATTCCATCCAAAAAGTACCAAATTATTTGAGCCACTAATTGACTTGAACTTGAAGTAATATTTCCAGGTAATAAATTAAATATTCCAAAACTAGTTAGTTTATCACTTATCCCAGCATAGCGAACTATTTGACAAATTTGGTCGGCATAAAACCCATTTGGGGAATTATAATAATCACCCTTGAAATCAGAATTCCGAATCGATTGAAGATCTAAACTCATAATATCTGAATTTCGAATTAATGGTTCGGCAACTTTATAATTCGCATTGTATTCACCCAAACGGCAAGCATCGAAATATAATTTTTCAAACAAATCAACTTCTGTTTGTTTTACAAAAGGCAATTGAATGCCAATTGTACTGTGATTAAATAGAAAGCAGGGTCTATGCATCAAAATCTGACTCAAATAACCATCTTTAGAAATTGGAGTTTCCGGAGTTCCTAAATCAAATTTGGAATCAATGGCCACTAAATTCACTGTTTGTTCCAATTGTTGGTATGCCTGATACAAAGGGAATGTTAAATCTTGTGTGCCACCGATCATCACGGGAATTATTTTTGCTTTTACCAATTCAGAAACAACTGCAGTAATAGCAAAATATGTATCATTGATATTTTCACCAGGAAGAATTGTACCTAAATCATAAATCTCAAAAGCCCATGAGAGACCTGGAAATAGATCCCAAAGGTCATTTCTAAATCGATCGTCACTTTTTTGATGAAGTGCAACTTCTCCATTTCTGAATTCGGGGCAATAAAAAATCGCTATTCCATTACTCTTTAAATCAGGAAAATTTCCTTCAGTGTGTTTTTGAATTAAACTACCTAAAGATTCGCTCTTGGCTTCTTGAGCTTCGAGTGGTTGAAAATAAATTGAAATATCTTTCATCTTAAAATAGTTTAATATAAATCAATCAACAAATTATTTGTTACTTTTTAGCAACTGCTTTTTTCTTAGCGGCAGGTTTCTTTTTCGCTACAACTTTTGTCTTAGCTACGGGTTTCGCTTTTGCTGCAGCAGGTGCTTTTATAGGTGCTTTGCTACCTGGTTTGCGTTTCGGTGCAGGTTGATTTTCTGCAATCTCTAAACATTGCTCCAAGGTCAAATCTTCCACAACAATATCTTTTGGCAATTTATAGTTGTCTTTTCCTATTTTTAAATAAGCTCCCCAGCGACCATTTAACAATTGTAAATCTTCCCTTTCTGGGAAAATTTTGATGATTTTATTCGCATCATCTTCTCTTTTGATTAAAATCAATTCTTCAGCTCTAGCTAAATCAATCGTCATTGGATCGTCCTCTTTTTTCAAAGAGATAAATGCTTTTCCATGTTGTAAGTATGGTCCAAATCTTCCGATATTCGCTTTTACGGTCAAACTTTCAAATTCTCCTAATGTTCTTGGCAATTTGAATAATTCTAAAGCGTCTTCCAATGTGATAGAATTGATTGATTGCTCTCCTCTCAGAGAAGCAAATTGCGGTTTTTCGCCATCTTCTTTTTCATCTCCCACTTGAACCATTGGTCCAAATCTACCAATTCTCACAATGATTTTCTTTCCAGATACTGGATGAATTCCCAATTCTCTTTCACCCGTTGCTCTTTCGGAATTTTCTAAAGTATCCTCCACATTCAAATGGAAAGGGCTGTAAAAATCATGAATCATTTTGGTCCACTCAATCATTCCTTTGGCAATCTCATCGAATTGGGCTTCTACTTTTGCTGTGAAATGGTAATCCATGATTCTGTCGAAATGTTCAACCAAAAAATCAGTTACAACAATTCCAATATCTGTAGGCGAAAGTTTATTTTTTTCTTTCCCGGTAATTTCTGTTTTTTTAGATTCAATGATTGATTGATCTTTCAATTCAAAGTAAGCAAAACTTCTTTCTTCTCCTTCGCGTTCTTTCTTTTCAACGTATCCTCTTTTTTGAATGGTTGAAATAGTTGGAGCATAAGTTGATGGTCGACCAATTCCGAGTTCTTCTAATTTCTTTACTAAAGATGCTTCCACATATCTTGGCGCGGCTCTTGTAAATCTTTCTGTTGCCTTAATGACTTCTCTATTCAAATTTTCACCTACAACTACTGCTGGCAAAAGACCTTCAGTATCTTCTTTTTCTTCGTCTTCTTCTTCATCTGCAGAAGATTCTAAATACACTTTTAAGAAACCATCAAATTTGATTACTTCCCCTTTAGCGTTGAAAACCTCGGGTAATTTTGGAGATCCAATTTTTATGGTTGTTCTCTCTAATTGCGCATGACTCATTTGAGAAGCGATGGAACGTTTCCAAATTAAATCATACAAACGTACCTCATCAGATTCACCTGAAATGGAATGTGCACTGAAATCTGTTGGTCGAATTGCTTCGTGGGCTTCTTGTGCATTGGCGTTTTTTGTTTGGTATTTTGTTGGCTTAGAATAATTAGCACCGTAAGCTCTTTTTATTTCAGCTTCAGCTCCATCAATTGCCGTTTGAGACAAATTTACAGAATCTGTTCTCATGTATGTAATTTTCCCCGCTTCATACAGTCGTTGTGCAACTGACATAGTTCTTGAAACTGAAAAACCTAATTTTAAACTTGCTTCTTGTTGTAACGTTGAAGTTGTAAAAGGAACAGCAGGCGTTTTGGTGGCAGGTTTCATTTGCACATCCAGCACCTCAAAATTTGTTGCTTTACAAAGGTCTAAAAATTCTTTTACTTCAGAATCTGTACCCATGTTTTTACTAACCTCAGCTTTTATTTTCTCTTTTCCTTTTAAGAAAACACCTTGAATTTTGAAAAATGATTCAGAGTGAAAACCCATGATTTCTTTTTCTCGTTCCACAATCAATCGGACTGCCACAGATTGCACACGACCCGCAGACAAACTTGGTCTCACTTTTTTCCACAAAACTGGAGAAAGTTCAAAACCTACTAATCTATCTAAAACGCGTCGAGCTTGTTGCGCATTAACTAATTCTTGATTGATATTTCTTGGTTTGTCGATTGCTTTTAAGATGGCAGTTTTAGTGATTTCGTTGAAAGTAATTCTTTTGGTTTCTTTCTTTTTAAGGTCTAATGTTTCATATAAATGCCAAGAAATTGCTTCTCCTTCGCGGTCCTCATCCGTTGCGAGCCAAACCACTTCTGCTTCTTTTGTTAACTTCTTTAATTCGGATACTATTGCTTTTTTGTCGGGAGAAACTTCGTAATTCGGTTTGAAATTATTGTCAATTTCAATTGCTATTCCTTTCTTTGCCAAATCTCTAACATGACCATAACTAGATTTAACAACAAAATCTTTTCCGAGATATCCTTCAATGGTTTTTGCCTTTGCGGGTGACTCGACTATTACTAAATTTTTGGCCATGAGCTGATTTATTTTTAAATGATTTGCTTTAAAAGCTGTGCAAAATAAGCGTAATTCTATTCAAAAAACAAATTGGACTTTTTTTATTATCCATTATTGATTGTTAATAGAGACCTAATTTAAATAAAGTTGGATTTTTTTTTGTGTTAAAATAATTGATAAATAACAAAAAAATCAAACAGTTTAAAAATAAAAAAAGCCGTCCAAAATGAACGGCTTAATATTGTTTTAAAATTTTATTGTTATTTAATAATTACTCTTTCTACAAATTGAGATTTTGAGAAATTGACTTCAAGTAAATAAATTCCTTTTCCAAATTCAGAAAGATTAATTCCTCCATTTAATTCCTCTTTTGAGTTAATTGTTTTTACAATTCTTCCTGACATGTCTCTTACATTGATTTGAAAAGTTTCATCTGTTGATGTTACTTTCATGTACACAACTCCTTCAGAAGGATTAGGGAAAATAGCAAATGGTTTTTTCTCAATAGTGGAAATTCCTAAAGTAGAATTATAAACTGCAGATTCATATTCACATCCTAAAGAACTTGTCAAAACAACAGTGTAATTACCACCATTTGAGATTGGCAAGGTATTGGAAACTGCATTTGGAATCGCAGTTCCATTTAAGTACCATTGAACAAGATCTCCATTTGTATTATTTACAGAAAGTTCTGTTCCTGTTTGTGTAATAACGGGTGCTGCTTGATTACAGTAAACAGCATCTAAAGTATCTGAAAATGCAACACAACCTCCACCGCTAATAGCTACTAAAGAATATGCACCAGAATTATCTATTACCAAAGAAGCATTTGTTGCACCAGCAATCGGACTTCCTTCAAAATACCATTGTAAATCATTGCTGATTGAATCTGTATGCAAAGTATGATTAATAGAATCAAAATAGATATTTGGGACTCCAGGAAAACCATATACATGGATTGTATCCGCTGAAACAACAAAAGGAACTGGTAAAATAGTTTGTAAAGTGATGGTATAATTTATATTAGCTGAACCAGCTGCACAACCATTGCAACCACCAATATTCATTGTATGAATCCCCATATAATCATCAGCACCAAAACCTAATTCACCTGCATCTGAATCCCAAATTTCAATGGTATAAACCTTCGTTGGATCCAATAAAGTACTAGCAGTCCATGAAACGGGAGGGTCTGTGTCTGCAATAATTGAGGACGTACCAACCAAAACACCATCTTCAAAAAGTTTGTAGTAAGTGTCAGCACTTTCAAAAGATGGAAAACCTTCACCATATCCACTCATATCATTGACAGTAACACCAGTTAATGTATAAACGTAGACTGTTGTCAAATTATCCCAAGCTTGGTAATTTACAACGTAATCACCAGGAGTTGTATAAACTTGTGGCGCAGGATTTTCAGCGGTGGATTGATTGCCATTTCCGAAATTCCAAGCATATTGCAATAATCCAGGGTTGTTATTTGTAAATTCAACAGTTACTGGTGAACAACCGGAGAAACCCGACATAGAGAAACCATCGTTCGTGGTGTTTGTTTGCGCTGGATTAACTCTCATAAAAACTTCGAATGTAGTAGGGAAATCACCTACAACTTCTAAAGTGGCTAGAACAGAAACAGTAACATTATAATCTCCTGCTAACAAAGGCGTTCCTGAAACATGCACGCAACCATAAACACTGGTTTGAGGGTTATAATTACAGCCGTTTGCATCATTGTTACACACCCAGCTCAATCCAACTGGCAATGAGATGGAAATAATTTTAAAATTAGTAAAATTGAAACCACTGGTATCAGTTGGCATCACAAAAGTAATGTCCTCAGCATAAGGCTGCGAAACGTTTCCTTCTGGCATTGTATCTGGATAAATTCCAGTTGATGTGTATATGGTATTAGGTGAACATATTTGAGCAATTGAAATATTGCCCAAAGAAATCACACAAACCATTGTAATTAAGGTAAATAAATGCTTCATAAAAGAAATTATTAATTGAATTTTGATATGAATTTACAATTAAAAAAGATAAATGCAACAAAAAAATCTAATTTTGAATTAATCTTAACAAATAAGGGAGATTTTGAACCGTTTTTTTTCGAAAAATGGGTCAAAAAAAAGCTGTCACAAAATGTAACAGCTCAAACATTTATCAATTCTTTTAGCTTATTTTTTCTTCATTTCCAGCACCGAGTTCACGGTCATTTTCACTCCCATCATATCAACTTCCGTATTTAGATTTCCTTTCACTTGTTGAAACATGCCATTCGTATAGTCAAAAGTAGTCGTTATTTTTCCAGACATTTTAGGAGACATTGCCTTTGCAGAACCTAATGCCATTTGGTCTTCCGTAGTCAATTCAACATCTTCCATACTTTCTAATCCGCCCATTCCCATGTTGAAATTTCCTTCACTGGTTTGTCCTTCGGCGCCACCACCAAACATGTCTTTGCTTTTGTCGGTGCTAATTGTATTGTCAATTGTAGCAATTCCAGCAGTCATTGATTTTACCAAAATATCAATTTGATACATCCCAGCAGTTGCTTTGACTTTATCACCAGCAACAACTTGACCTTCAGGAACTGCTAAAAACTCAAGGAAATCATAAGGAAAAACATCAATTTCATCTGTATCTTCGTTTACTTTCACATCCACTTTCTTCGTTGTTTTGATAGTTTGAACTGTGTAACCAGATTTCAAAGCCCCCGTTTTTGGATCAAATTCTGCGTAAACATCCACTTTCGTATTGCCAACTTGTGCACCAGCTTGCGCATTATTTTGCGTTGCATTTCCATAAACTAACACATTTCCAGTTGCTGTAGTCATCAAGTAAACTCTTTTTAGAAAAGTAAATTTCCCTTTTTTATCAACTGTTACATCACTTTTAATGCAATTTTTGGATACATTCATAATATTGGCCAACACTTTTCCTTTCGAATCTACTACTTTGAAATTGGTAAGATACAAGGTTCCTGTTGCCGTTCCTTTTGGATTAACAGCACTAATTAGCAAAACAAAATCAGTTGTTGTAGTAAATTTCTCTTGCATGTTCATGCCCATAGCAGAAGTAGTAATATTATCAACAACAGAAGCATTGAATGTGTAGGAAGCACCAACTTTCCAATTGTAATTCAACTCTGTAGCTGACAAACAAAAAATGCTTAACTGAACTAATAAAATGGATTGTAATATTTTTTTCATAACTATTTTTTTTACTTTTTTTCTGGGGCAATTCAAATACTGTTCCAAAAGTAAAAATAAAGGAATATGTTTCAATTTCTCAGTGAAAAATAAATCAATTCAAAAAAAATATTTACCTTGGTATTTATTTTATCCAATGCAAAGAAAAACATTTATACAAACTATCATGGGAGGATCAGCAATATTGGGATTAAGTTCTCTGAAGTGGATAATTGACGAAGAAGTAAACACGCCGAAAATGCCCGTTCTTTTTGTTGGACACGGTTCACCTATGAATGCGATTGAAGACAATGTTTACACTAAAAATTGGCAAGAAATAACCAACAAGGTAGAAAAACCAAAAGCGATTATTTGTATTTCAGCGCATTGGTTAACAAATGGGAGTTTTATCACTCATGTTGAAAAACCTGCTACCATTCATGATTTCGGAGGTTTTCCGCAAGCACTTTTTGACGTTCAATACCCAGCACCTGGGGCTCCAGATTTGGCCAAGGAAACGACTTTACTATTTCCAGAAAATGTTTTAAAACTGGATGAAGAATGGGGATTAGATCATGGAACTTGGTCGATTTTAAACAAAATGTATCCCTTAGCGGATGTTCCAGTTATCCAATTGAGCATAGATTATGGAAAACCTGCGGCTTATCACTTTGAACTTGCGAAATATTTGGAAAAATTGCGTATAAAAGGAGTTTTAATTGTCGGTAGTGGAAATATGATTCACAACTTAGGAATGGTTGCATGGGACAAAATGAGCGAAACCAACTATGGATATGATTGGGCGATTGAAACCAATGAAATCATGAAAAAGAAAATTTTAGACCGTGATTTCAAAGCCATGATGGATTATCAAAATTTAAGTTCTGGTGCAAAATTGGCCATTCCGACGCCTGATCATTATTATCCTTTAATGTACATTCTTGGACTGGCAAAAAATGACGAAGAAATTTCGATTTTCAATGATTACAACATGGCTGGCTCATTATCCATGACTTCTGTTGGAATTGGACTTAAAAAATAAATTCCGAGAGACATAGAATTCAAATATTATTTCCTGAATTAATTTGAATACCATGCTTTTTTTGGGTGAGTAATATCATCTTTTCGCTTTGAAAGTTTTTCTTAAATTTGTGGACTTATTAATCGAATTGAATGAAACCAACATTTCACACGCTTAAAATTGCTGACATCAGAAGAGAAACGGAAGATACTGTTTCGATTGCTTTTGAAATTCCCACAGATTTAATTGATGCATATCAATACAAACCAGGACAATACTTGACACTCCGCGCTGATATCAATGGCGAAGATTTGAGAAGATCTTATTCTTTGTGTTCTGCTCCTGATGAAAATGAGTGGCGAGTTGCCATCAAACAAGTTGAAAAAGGAAAATTTTCTTCTTATGCCAATCAAAGTTTAAAAGTTGGTGATGCATTAGAAGTAATGACTCCAATGGGAAATTTTACGACTGAAATTGACTCAAAAAACAGCAAAAATTACGTGTTATTTGCAGCAGGAAGCGGAGTTACTCCAATTTTTTCGCTTGCTAAATCCATTTTGAAGAATGAGCCAAACAGCACTGTCACTTTATTTTATGGTAACAAAGGTTTTTCAAGTATCATTTTTAGAGAAGAAATTGAAGCATTAAAAAATAGCTATTTGAATACTTTCAGAGTGGTACATGTGTTATCAAGAGAAAGTCTTGGAAATCAAATTCAAAAAGGACGCATAGACAAAGAAAAATGTGAAAAATTAAATCTTGCATTTTTGAATGGAACAAAGGTAGATAGTGTTTTTGTTTGTGGCCCAGAAGCGATGATTCATGCAGTAAAAGATACTTTTTCAGCAGCCGGATTAGAAGATTCTAATATTCATTTTGAACTTTTTGGTACCAATGAATTAAAATCTTCAGATGATTTGAGTTTGCCGAAAGAACAATCTGTTGAATCAAACGTTACTATCATCTTGGACGGTGATTTGTTTGAACTCGATCTACAATCAAGCGGAGAAAGTATATTAGATGCTGCTTACAAAGCTGGGGCAGATTTACCATTTGCTTGCAAAGGTGGAGTTTGTTGCACCTGTAAAGCGAAAATCATTGAAGGTTCAGCACGCATGGATGTAAATTATGCACTTGAAAAAGATGAAGTAGAAGCAGGATACATTTTAACATGTCAATCACATCCAACCAGTGAAAAATTGGTTATTTCGTTTGACGATTAATATTAATTATGGGATTTTTTAGCCGCAAGAAGAAAGAGGAAATTAGTGTAACTTCAACATCCAATCCTAAAGGATTTTTTGAATTAGAAGTAAAAGAAATAAAGAAACTTACACCTGAAAGTGTTCAAGTTAGTTTCAAAATTTCAGACGAATTCAAATCAACTTTCAATTTCATTCCAGGACAATATTTGAATTTGAGTTCAATAATCCAAGGAGTTGAGGAACGTCGCTCCTACTCTATTTGCAGTGGAATTGGCGAAGATTTAGCGGTAGCCATCAAGCGAATCAACAATGGAAAATTTTCTAATTGGGCAAATGACACTTTAAAAGTTGGAGATCATGTAAAAGTTGCTGCACCACTTGGGAACTTTAAATTGGATGAAAATTCGAAAAACATTGTTGCTTTTGCCGCAGGAAGTGGAATTACGCCTATTATTTCGATGGCTAAAAAATTAGCGCAAAACGGAGGGAAATTGAGTTTGTTTTACGGAAACCGTTCGTTAAATTCCATCATGTTTAAGTCAGAATTTGATTCACTCAATAACGTAGATGTTACGCATTATTTATCTGGTGAAAAAATCGAAAATTGCAAAGAAGGCAGATTAGACAAAGAAGCGATTAGTGCAGTTGTAAAAGAAGATTTATCGATTTTGAAAGCCGATGGATTCTATTTATGTGGTCCTGAAACCATGATTAAATCTGCGATTGATACTTTGACTTTGTTTGGTGTTCCAAAATCAAAAATTCACTACGAATTATATACAACGCCAGTTTTGTTGATTGAAGAATCAACAGTTGAAACTACAAATTTTGAAGGAGATAGCAGAATTAAAGTTTTGTTGGATGAAGAAGAATTTGAAATTAAACTAAATTCATCAGGAAAAACGATTTTAGATGCAATCAACAAGGAAGGTTACGATGCTCCTTACTCTTGTAGAGGTGGAGTTTGCTGTACTTGCAAAGCGAAAGTTTTGAAAGGTAAAGTAAATATGAATTTGAATTATTCATTGACAGACCAGGAAGTTGCAGAAGGATATATTTTGACTTGTCAAGCTCATCCTGCGAGTGAAGAAGTAACCATAAGTTATGATGCGTAAAACGATTGTTGTAGTTGGTGCAAGTCGCGGAATTGGAAAAGAATTGGTTAAAATTTTGTCTCAAGATAAAAACAATTTAATTCTTGCGCTAGCAAGAAATACGAAGAGTTTAGAAGAATTCGATCAACATGAAAACGTTCAAATACATTCTTTTGATTTAAATACTAATTCTGTACGAGTTTCTGCGGAAAAAATCTTCCAAAACATTTCAAGCATAGACATTTTGATCAACAATGCTGGTAAATTGGTAAATAAGCCTTTTCTAGAATTGTCCAAAAAAGATTTAGAAGAAAGTTACCAAGTGAACGTTATCGGCGTAATGGAAACAGTTCAAGCAGCAATTCCAAAAATGATTGAAACAGGTGGACATATTGTGAATATCAGTTCAATGGGTGGTTTTCAAGGAACAGTCAAATTTGCAGGATTAGCAGCCTATTCAACTTCCAAAGCAGCAGTTGCTAGTTTTACAGAGTTGTTGGCTGAGGAATATAAAGACACTCAAATCAAAGTCAATTGTTTGTGTTTAGGATCAGCGCAAACGGAAATGTTGGAAGAAGCTTTCCCCGGATTTAAAGCGCCAGTATCAGCTCATCAAATGGCCAACTATATTGCAGATTTTTCATTAACTGCGCACCAATGGATGCATGGAAGAATTATTCCTGTTTCATTGACGACACCGTAGGTTGGATTGTTGTATTGACTTCGTCGCTGCTACGCGCTCACTTCGTGGCTACCTTCTGTGGTGTTGGATTTTTGGATTTATATATTTTTAGAAAATTAGATTTTTAGATAAAAATTGCAATTAGTCTAATTTTCTAAAAAATTGTTAAATTAGCAGAGAAGTTTGAATGTGAATTACTGTTAATCAACTGAATAATTCGCTTTTCTTTTTTCGGCATTGTTTTTGCAATTTTTCACAAAAATTCAACGAAATGGCATTTATTTACTCTTTTTTAATTTCATTTTTAATCAATGTTGGTCATCCTGCAGATGTGCCGTACAGTGATTTAGAAAATGCTTTTGCCACAGGAAATGCATCTTCGATTGTTGCGATGGGTAAAGAAAAAATGCTAATTTCTATTTTCGACAAAGAAGCAGCTTATAGCCAATCTCAAGCAACATTAGTTTTGAAAGATTTTTTCTCCAAAAAACCTGCTACTTCTTTCAAGTTCAATTTCAAAGGAAAAGAATCCGCAGATGGCACCTTTGCTATTGGGGTTTATACTTCCAAAACTGAAAATTATCGAGTTACCATTCATTTCAAAAAGATTGGGACTGAATTTAAGATTGAAAGGTTGACGATTGAAAAGAGCTAAAGTTATTTTCCAAAGTAAGCAATTAATTCACTACATTTTTTAAAATTCGAAATATCGCGATATTTCGAATAGACGCAAAAATCTCCTTTTCAACCTATTATCGCTATATTTCAAATGGATTAGGAAAATGAGAGAAATTCAAATATTGCAATCATTCGAAAAATTCAATTTGTTTGAAAAGTAAATTCTCAAAAATCTGGGAACACGCAACGGAATCAAAGTTAATCCGTGGCTAAATAATCAACTATTCGAAATATCGCGATATTTCAAATGATTCAAAACAACCCAACAAAACCAAATATTGCAATATTTCGAACTGCTCAATTTGAGTGAAAAGTAAATTCTTAAAAATCCATGACCCTGCAGCAAAATTGAAGTTAATCAGGGGCTAAATTTTCAACTTATTCGAAATATCGCGATATTTCGAATTAACGCACAAAGCTCCTTGTATTCCAAATATTGCAATATTTCGAATGATTCAAAGCAACCCATCAAAACCAAATATTGCAATATTTCGAATTGAACGAAAATCGCATTTTAAACCCGAACACACAACAATCAACTTCTCGTTCATCAATCTAATTCAATTCTTTAATCATCCTTCAAATTTACACCTGACATTTTGACACACTTCAGTTTATTTGCTTATTTTTGTATTTCAATATCTGGTAGCACAAATGAACAATACTGATTTAGAAAAAAGCAAAGTCATCGATGAATCAAGACAAGGAGAAGCCTTGATCTTGGCAGAAAACTCAAACAATTCGGGGAAAAAATTATACATAGAAAGTTATGGATGCGCCATGAATTTTGCTGATAGCGAAGTGGTTGCATCAATTCTTGCCAAAGATGGATTTCAAACAACGACTAACAGTGAAGATGCTGATGTTATTTTATTGAATACTTGTTCAATTAGAGAAAACGCTGAGGTTCGTGTTCGAAAAAGATTACATGATTTTAAAAAACAAAAAAAATCTCAACCTGAATTAGTTGTCGGAATTCTAGGATGCATGGCCGAGCGACTCAAACAAAATTTACTTGACGAAGAAAAATTAGTCGATATCGTTGCAGGTCCTGATTCTTACAGAGATTTACCGAATTTGATTGAAGAAGTTGGGACAGGACAAAAGGCAGTAAATGTATTGCTTTCTCGCGAAGAAACTTATGCTGATATTTCTCCTGTAAGATTAGACAAAGGTGGCGTTTCTGCATTTGTGAGCATTACAAGAGGTTGCGACAATATGTGTTCATTTTGTGTTGTTCCATTTACAAGAGGAAGAGAAAGATCACGTGATCCGCAAACAATTATTGAAGAATGCAAAAATCTCTTCGAAGCTGGTTATCGTGAAGTCACTTTATTGGGACAAAATGTAGACAGCTACCGGTTCAATATGACGAGCAAAGGGGAAATCAAAGAAGAAAATCTTCCAACCACCAATTTTGCGCAACTGATGGCAATGGTTGCTGAAGTAAACCCATTATTGAGAGTGCGATTTTCCACATCGCATCCAAAAGATTTAACAGATGATTTCTTGGAAGTAATGGCGAAATACAAAAATATTTGTCCATACATCCACCTTCCTGTTCAATCTGGAAGCACAGAAGTTTTACATAAAATGAATCGCGGATATACCAGAGAATGGTACTTGGAAAGAATTGCTGCAATCAAGAAATTTATTCCAGATGCGACAATTTCAACGGATATCATTGCTGGATTTTGCGGTGAAACGGAAGAACAACACAATGAAACCAAAAGCTTGATGGAGGAAGTCAAATTCGATTTTGCGTATATGTACACCTATTCTGAAAGACCGAAAACATTGGCAGAAAGAAAATATGAAGATGATGTTCCTGAAGCGACAAAAAGCAGACGTTTAACAGAAATTATTGATATACAAAGACATAATTCATTGTTGTCAAACCAAAAACAATTGGGACAAATTCAAGAAGTTTTGGTGGAAGGAATTTCAAAAAAATCTGAACTTGAAATGGCAGGTAGAAATCCTTACAACTCGAAAGTTGTGTTTCCAAAAGGAAATGCAAAACCTGGAGATTATGTGATGGTCAAAATTCTTAATTGCACGTCAGCAACTTTGATAGGAGAAATCGTTTAACCAATTTGATTTTTCAAAACGAACAGACAATAACATGGATATTCAACAAATAAAACAACGATTTTCAATCATAGGAAACGCGCCATTACTAAATCGCGCACTAGAAGTTGCCGCGCAAGTTGCACCTACAGATATTTCCGTTTTGGTAACAGGTGAAAGTGGAACGGGAAAAGAAATTATTCCTCAAGTGATTCATCAACTCAGTTCTAGAAAGCATGGAGAATACATTGCTGTAAACTGTGGTGCCATTCCAGAAGGAACGATTGATTCAGAATTATTTGGTCACGAAAAAGGTTCGTTTACTGGTGCTAGTGGAAGTCGCGAAGGTTATTTTCAAGTGGCTGATGGCGGAACAATCTTTTTGGATGAAGTCGCAGAATTACCGATGCAAACGCAAGTGCGATTATTGCGTGTATTAGAAACAGGTGAATTTATTCGCGTCGGTTCATCGAAAGTGATCAAAACAAACGTGCGTGTTGTTGCCGCAACGAATGAAAACATGAGTCGCGCCATTCAAAGCGGAAAATTCAGAGAAGATTTATTGTACCGTTTGAGCACTGTGCCAATCAGTTTGCCTCCTTTGCGCCAAAGAAAAGAAGATATTAATTTGATTTTCAGAAAATTCGCTAGTGATTTTGCGGATAAATATAGAATGCCTCCAATTAAATTGACTGAAGATGCCGTGCATGTCTTGGAAAATTACAATTGGCCTGGAAACATTCGTCAGTTAAAGAATTTGGTTGAACAAATATCTGTCATTGAAAACAAACGAGAAATCGACGGAATCACTTTGCAAAGCTATTTGCCGAAAGCAGAAGATCAATTTCCAAGTGTGATTAACAAAAGCGAACAAGAGAACTTTTCGGAACGCGAATTGATGTACAAATTTTTGTTTGACATGAAAAGCGATTTGAATGATTTGAAAAAACTGGTCACTGAATTAATCAATCAAGGACCTGAATTTCAATTAAATTCAGATCAATCAGCAATGATAAATCGCATGTACAACGACATTATTCCTGTCAATGATCATGCAACATTATTGCCTTCGATTGTGAACAATAATTCAGATTTCAGAGCAAAAGAAGAACCTTTTGCAAATGATTTCCAAGAACATGTGGAAGTGGAAGAATCCTTATCTTTGGAAGATCGTGAAAAAGAATTGATTCAAAAAGCATTAGACAAACACCGCGGAAAACGCAAATACGCTGCTGACGAATTGGGAATTTCGGAGCGAACTTTGTATCGAAAAATTAAAGAATATAATTTACCAGGATAAATGAAAGTATTGCTTTCCATATTGTTAATTGCTCTGCTCGCTTCTTGCTGGCCGACAAGCGTTTCTTTCAAAGATTCGGGGTCTATGGATCCACGTTGGAAGAAATTTACGGTCAAAACATTGGAAAACAATGCGCCCAATGCCAATTTAAGTTATCCAGCGCAATTGACAGAAGCCATCAAAGACGGAATTCAAAACAATACGAGATTGAAATTGAGCAACAATAGTGATTCTTCGCAAGTGAATATTGAAGGAACCATTACCAGTTATTCGATTACGCCAATTGCTTTGCAAGCCGGAGATGTTGCGGCAAGAAACCGATTGACCATTTCAACCAATTACACGATTTTTATCAATGTTCCACCCTTGGAAAACGAACCATTGACCGAAAACAAAATGACGCTTACGAGTACACGTTTTGCTGATTACGATTCCAATTTAGATTTATCAACGGTTGAAAGTCAGTTGTTGGAAGAAATCAATAAACAAATCGTGCAAGACGTCATCAATAAAATCCTTTCAAACTGGTAAGCATGAATTTAGATCAAATATCCACTAGAATTGCAGATCCAGCTTCGTGTTTAGGACAAGAAATTCCAGCTTTAAAGGAATTGACTGAGAAATATCCTTATTCGCAGATTTTTTCAATCTTATATTTGAAAGCACTTTCGAATCACAATGATATAGGATTTGAGGAAGCTTTACAAAAACACGCTTACCGCATTTCAGACAGAATGAAATTGTATGATTTGATTCATGGACAATCAGTTAGCGCGATAGAAAATATTCCAGAATCAAATGAAATTATCCTCGAAAAAGTTCATGAAACTGAAGCCAAGCAAGAGGTAATTGAACCTGAAATAGAAGAAAAAATTGTTGTTGAAGCAATTCCAGAATCGGCAATTGAAGTTGAAGAAGTTGTTCTTTTAGCAAGTGAACCTGAAACAATTGCTGAGCCGATTGAAATCATCGAAATTGAACCAATAGTTGAAGCAATTGAACATGATGTTGAATCAGAAATTGAATCATTAAATGAAGTTTCTGTGCAAGAAATTCCTGCTGACGAAATAAATCTCAATTCAGATCAAAATGCGCAAGATGACGAACTGAATTTGGAAATTATTTCACAAGTTGTGGCGATGGTTTACAACGAAAATTTAGAAAATTCGGTTCCAGAGCAGAAAAAAAATGAAATTGAAGAAAAAATTTCTGAACAAATTGAACCAGAGATTTCAACAACTGAAAAACCAGATTTTACCGCCAAAAGAAGTTTTACTTCATGGTTAAAAATGGGTGAACAACCAATGAATACTTCAGTTCCAAAAGAGAAAGAAATCATTGAGGAAGAAATAGAAG
>JBFYPS010000278.1:0-5919 GCA_041303135.1 Crocinitomicaceae bacterium
TGCGAATCAGACGAAGACGCTGAGGAAACTTCTTATGAAAACGAAGAATATGAAAGTTCTCAAGAGGAAGAAGATCCAAATTGGAATGAAAACTTGTGGAACAGTTACGGTTTTGACGGTGGTTACGATACTTGGGATTATTATTCAGAAGATTATTCTGCATGTGACAACAGCTACTACAATGGAAAAGCCGTTAGCAGAAACATTTTGGCATCAGACTTAGGAATGATTTTCAAACTAGATCAGGACAAAACTTCGCATGCATTTGTAAATGATTTAATTACAACCAAACCAATTCAAAATGCTGAAGTGCAATATTTTGATTATTCAAAACAACTTATTGCTTCAGGAATGACAGATGTAAATGGAATGTTGGACATCAAATTGAGCGAAAAACCTTTCTTGATGATTGCCAAATTGGGCAAACAACGTGGTTACTTGAAACTGCTCGATGGTTACACCAATTCCTTGAGTAAATTTGATGTAGAAGGTGAATTGGTTCAAAAAGGAATCAAAGGATTTATTTATGGTGAACGTGGTGTTTGGCGTCCAGGAGATTCGTTGTACTTGACTTTCATTTTGGAAAATAAGTTGCACAAAATTCCAGAAAATCATCCGGTTAAATTTGAACTGCAAGATCCAAATGGGCAGATAATTTACCAAGTGACCAAAACGAAACACGTCAATGGAATGTACGATTTCAGAGCGCAAACGAGCACAGAATCTCCAACTGGAAATTATACAGCTTATGTCCGCGTTGGAAACATCACTTTCTCTAAAAATCTGAAGGTCGAAACCATCAAACCAAATCGATTGAAGATTTATTTGGACGAAAAACACACCAAACACAAAGACAGTTCTTTGCTTTCAGTAAAATGGTTGCACGGTGCGGTTGCGAAGAATTTAAAAGTGCTCGTTAACGCCAAAATTAGCCAAACGAATACCACTTTTGATCAATTTAAAAAGTACGAGTTTGATTCACCCATTCGCCAATACAATACAAATGATGAATTTGTCTTTGAAGGAAATTTAAATAGCAAGGGTGAAGCGATGATCAGTACTAAACTGAATATAGGAAACAATGCACCTGGGATGATGCGCGCCACTTACATCACAAAAGTTTTTGAAAAAGGCGGCGATTTTAGTATCGACAGAACTTCAATTCCCTATTCGCCATTTAAAACGTATGTTGGAATACAAGCGCCAGCAACGAAAAGCTATGATAACTCACTTGAAACAGGAAATAATTACAAATTTGATGTAGTCACAGTTGCCGAAAATGGAAACTTGGTGAGCACGAAAAAATTGCAGGTTAAAATCTACAAAATTCAATGGCGTTGGTGGTATGAACAAGGCGAAGAAGATGTTGCAAATTACATTGGTCGTTCTGGAACAATTGTCGTTCAAGACACATTAATCACAGCTCCAAATGGAAAAAGTTCGTTTAATTTCAAAATTAAATATCCAGATTATGGTAGATATTTGATGACTGTAACCGATTTGGAAGGTCAACACCAAACTGGAACAATTGTCACTGTTGATTGGCCTTATTGGAGCAGAGCAAATCGCAAAAACAACGAAAATGCCAACATGTTGAATTTTTCTTGCGACAAGGAAAAATACAATGTTGGTGATATGATCAAAGTTTCTTTCCCTTCACCTAATGTGGGGCGTGCGTTGATTAGTATCGAAACGAGAACAAAAGTGCTTCAAAAGTTCTGGATTGAAACGCAAAAAGGCGAAACGACTCATGAATTTCAAGCTACAGCTGCGATGTCGCCGAATGCTTATGTGCATGTAACGCTCATTCAACCGCATGCGAATACAAAAAATGATTTACCAATTCGAATGTATGGCGTTGTGCCAGTAATGGTCGAAGATCCTGATACACATATTTACCCACAAATTGTGATGGCGGATGAATTAAAACCTGAAACAACTGCAAATGTGAAAATCAAAGAAGCCAATGGCAAAAAAATGACTTATACTTTGGCAGTTGTAGATGAAGGTTTATTGGATTTGACTTCTTTCAAAACGCCAGAACCATGGAGTACTTTCTACGCCAAAGAAGCATTAGGTGTGAAAACTTGGGACATGTATGACCAAGTAATCGGTGCATATGCCGGAAAATTGGATAAATTATTGAGTATCGGTGGCGATGGCTCTGGAAATGCAGGAAAAAATCCAAAAGCAAATCGTTTCAAACCTATGGTGAGATACATTGGGCCATTTACAGTGGAAGCGGGACAAACAAGATCTCATGCGATAGAAATTCCAAATTACGTTGGTTCGGTGCGGGTCATGGTAATTGCGCACGACAATGGCGCTTACGGCCAAGCTGAAAAAACAGTTCCAGTGAAGAAACCATTGATGATTTTAGCGACTTTGCCAAGAGTTTTAGGACCAGGCGAAGAAGTGGCATTGCCAGTAAATGTTTTCGCAATGGAAAAATTCATTAAAGATGTGAAAGTGACTGTTGAAGTGAACGATTTAGTCGTGCTTCAAGGAGAAAAAACACAGTCAATCAAGTTTACACAAATTGGTGACGAAGTATTGAATTTTAAATTGAAAGTCGCGCTGAAAACGGGAATAGCGAAAATCAAAATCACCGCAATCAGTGGAAATGAAAAATCGACCGAAGAAATAGAATTGGATGTCCGAGCGCCAAATCCTGTGGTGACCGAAGGAACATCTTTGACTATAGAACCGGGGCAAGATTGGAATACTGATTTGAAATTCAAGGGAATTTTAGGAACGAACAAAGCGACAGTCGAATTGTCAAATGTGCCTTCAATGGGACTTGAACGAAGATTGAATTACTTGATTCAATATCCACATGGATGCATCGAGCAAACAACTTCTGCTGTATTTCCTCAATTATTTTTAGGTAAATTGACAGATTTGAATGAAGCGCAACAAAATAAAATTGCGAAAAACATCAAAAATGCGCTGAAGCGATATCAATTGTTCCAAACTTCCAATGGCGGATTCTCTTATTGGCCTGGTGAAGGTTCTGAAAGTGAATGGGGAAGCAATTATGCCGGTCACTTTATGGTTGAAGCAGAAAAAGCTGGATATAATTTACCTGCAGACATGAAACGACGATGGGTGAAATTTGCCCAACAAGAATCAAAAAATTGGTCAAGTCAAAACAATATGAATGTTTCATCTCGCGGAAATGAAGCGAATCAAATGGTGCAAGCATATCGTTTGTTTGTGTTGGCTTTAAATTCAACGCCAGAATTGGGTGCAATGAATAGATTGCGTGAAGAACGAAATTTAACAAATTCAGCGAAATGGCGTTTGGCTGCTGCTTATCAGTTGATTGGACAAAATGAAGTTGCAGTTCAAATGATTTCGAAATTGCCAGTTACCGTTGCGGCTTATAAAGAGTTATCATACACTTATGGCTCAGATTCTCGTGATCGTGCAATGATGCTTGAAACACTGGCTTTACTTGGACAAAAAACAAAAGCATCTCAAATTGCGAAAGAAATTTCTGCTGAATTGAGTGGTGATGGTTGGATGAGTACACAGGAAACAGCCTACAGTTTATTAGCGATGTGCGAATATGCAGGGGTCAAAGGTGCAGGTTCTGCGATTAAATTCTCATTCCAAGTGAAAAATGGAGCTGAAATTCCGATGACTAGCACGAAAGCAATCCAACAATTAAAATTCACAGACAATGATTTTGCTTCCAAAGCCCCTTTCAAAGTGAAAAATACAGGTAAATCAACCTTGTATGTCAAAGTGATGATTGAAGGAATTCCATTGGTTGGAGATCAATCTGCAGCTTCTAATAATTTGCAATTAACGGTAAAATATCGTGACATGAGCGGAAGATATATCAAACCAGATAAATTGACGCAAGGCATGGAATTTAAGGCTGAAGTAACTGTATTCAATCCTGGAAAGAAAGGATTATATAAAGAAATGGCTTTGATGCAAATTTTCCCAAGTGGCTGGGAAATTCACAATGCAAGAATGGATGGCGAAAATGAAACGAATCAAGCCAGATACCAAGATATTCGAGATGATCGGGTTTACACTTATTACGAATTGGCTCCAAACAAAAGCAAGAAATTCTTGATTCAGTTAAATGCAACTTATCTAGGGAAGTTTTATTTGCCAACTTGCTACACAGAAGCGATGTACGATCATCTAATCAGCGCGAAAACGCCAGGTAAATGGGTTGAAGTTGTGAAAGAAAAGTAAAAAAGTAATTTAGAAATGAAAAGCGATTTGGACATTGAGTCTAAGTCGCTTTTTGGTTTTATTTGAATGGGTTTTAATTTTCTATCATCGAAAGATATTGCAGAAAAAAATAAATTCTTTGATAAAAATTTAGTGAAAAAGTTGAATGCTTTACTTTAGTAAAACCGTTTTTTGCAAACGTTGAACCATCCAATAGACAATCAAGTTTAAGACAAAAATCAATAAAGTAATTTTGTCAAAAGTTGTTGTATCTTCCATAAAATAGCGCCAGCGAAGGAAAAAAACAATCATTCCTGCATACACAATCACGGGCATAAAAATGAAATAAGTAAAATATGTTTTTTGTCGCCAAATTAAAATGAATCCAATGAAAACAGTTGCCCAGCAAATGGCGCTAACTAAATGGTAATTTAATAGTAAGTTCAAAAATTCATAAGGCTGAAAACCAAGTAATTTCCCTCGAGCAAAAATCAACGCCTCAACATCGATTTTCTTTTCTGTAAAAATGACATCACGCAGTGAGATACTCGCATAACTGATGAGATGCCAAGCCAAAAAAATCAGCCAAATTATGGTATTGAAATAGACGGTGACTCTTGTATAAACATCAGGTTTTTTTTCTCCAAAAATTAAATCACGCAATTTTAGAATCAACGGTAACGCACTGCTGAATTTTGTTTGTTGTTCTATTTCTTCGTTCTTTTCCATAATTTACTGCACAAAGTTACAAAAGCCTAGACAAAAATTATTTAAAACTCATTCACAAACACATATATTTCTTCTTTCCATCGATAAATCATCAATTTTATATGAGTCACTTTTAAGTTTCATCGTTTCACTAAACTCT
The DNA here is from genome assembly GCA_041303135.1 of Crocinitomicaceae bacterium. GTDB lineage: Bacteria > Bacteroidota > Bacteroidia > Flavobacteriales_D > Crocinitomicaceae > JAQVCM01. Next base: position 5,063 of record JBFYPS010000278.1, read on the forward strand.
TTTTACTTAAATTCGTCAAACATTTCTATCGATAAAAACATTCCGTGGATAAAAAGTATAAATTTCCCATTTCTCATACATTGATTAGTATTCTTCGCGATATTGATATTCGTGGCATTCGAAAATTATCAGTGGTGCTGCCGCGTGTTTTATTGCCAGATTCAACTAAAATTGGTCCTCATATTTTACAAACCAATCATGGTTTTTTGATGAAAATCGATCCATCGAAAGACGCAGGAGTTGAACTGAGTTTATTTCAAACTGGAACTTATGAAAAAGGAACACTTTACTTTATTACAACTTATTTAAACAGAGGAGATTGTTTTGTAGATGTTGGTGCAAACATCGGTTTAATGTCCATTTTTGCATCTCAATGTGTTGGAAATCCCGGGAAAATTTTGGCATTTGAGGCACATCCAGAAACACATCAATTGTTGCTGGAAAATATTCAATTGAATCACATTGAAAACATCGAACCTTTCAATTTTGCGTTGGGAGATGAGGTGGGAAAAGCAACGATTTATGATAATTGGAATGTCAATAGAGGCGGAGCATCCTTGGTCATACATGCTGATAATGCAACTGGTTTTGAAGTTGAAGTGAAAACTTTAGACGATGTCATCCAAAATGATTTTCAACCGAAAATGATTAAAATTGATGTCGAAGGATTTGAATTTCAAGTGTTAAAAGGAGCCGAAAATACAATCAATAATTGCAAACCAATCTTAATTATTGAATTTTCTGTTTCGCGCGATAATCAATATGATCCTTTCGAAATGATTGATTTTCTTGAAAGTTTTGGGTTTTATGATATTTTTAAACTTGCAGGAACCAAAGAACGAAAATCAAAATTGATT
>JBFYPS010000279.1:0-3026 GCA_041303135.1 Crocinitomicaceae bacterium
GACATTGGATTGCCCACTTGGATCAAAATATCACTTCTGAAACGATTTGCTTTCAAATAATTCAATCCCAAAGGAACGATTTGCACATGTAAATTTCCTTGGTTTCTGTTTTCAACTTCCAATGCGATGCGCGCAGCACCCGTTTTCAATTCTCGCAAATGTCGTTCAAGGTAACTTGTCCCTTCAGGAAAAATGACCAAAGTTTTGCCTTCTTCCAACACGCGGTAACAAGCTTCAAAAGAATCTTGATTCGCAACGCCCGCAATTTTTCCTTCTCCCCGGCGATTGATCGGAATCATGTTTAAGCTGCGCAAGATTTTTTGTTTGAGCGGCGAATTAAACAAAGTCGCTTTCGCCATGTAGTGAATTGGTTGTTTGCAAATATTTCCAATCACCCAAGCATCCATCAAAGTATTCGGATGATTTGCGAGAATAATACAAGGACCATTAACACTCAATTGCTTTCGGTTTTTGACTTTTATTTCTTTATAATAAAGTCGAATTCCGATGGCAACAATTACTTTTAAAATGCGATATAACATTGATTTGACTCTCTATTTGGCTTTGTTCAATTAAAAATCTGTCGCTAAATTATCAAAAATCATCCCAAAAAGGAATTTTTAAATTTTGAAATTCTTTTGTTCCTTTTGCTTGATCAAAACGAACCCAAAAATCAAGGCTGAGTCATCAAGTTAAAGCGCAGATTTTTGCACTCAATGAATTTCTTGCCTCATGCGCTTTATTTTAAAAGCTTCTGAAAACGTGATTTTGTCGGTGATCTACTCCACTAGCGTTGCGTAGCTTCCTCCAAAAGTCTACATTTTCAGTGCACCTTTAAAAAACCTTTCTTCCAAGGCCGGAAATGTAAATTAACAATTTATGCATCAACGGAAAAATAATCATCATATATACCTGAATTTACTTCATTTATCAAAAAAATGAAAAAATCTTATCGATAAAAAGTAATTTCGCAAGTCAAATTATCTAATAATCTAACCATCGAACAATCTAAACCAACAAAAATGCTTGATTTTAAAAATAATTCCCTATCTTTGCACCCTTAAATTATTAATTTTATTTATTAACATTATGAATTCTTACGAAACTGTTTTCATCTTAACTCCCGTTTTGTCTGATGATCAGGCAAAGGAAGCAGTGCAAAAATTCGAAAGTGAAATCGCCAATTTTGGTGGTAAACTTAAGCACAGTGAAAAGTGGGGCTTGAAAAAATTAGCTTACCCAATCCAAAAGAAAACAACAGGATTTTATTTCTTGTTGGAGTTTGAAGGTGAAGGTGATATAATCGCAAACCTTGAATTGTCTTTTAAACGTGACGAGCGTGTTATGCGTTTCCTTACAGTAAAAATGGACGTAAATCACCTTGCTTACGCTGAGAAAAGACGCGCTAAAATGGGTGAAGCTAAAACTGCGAAAGCAGAAGCTTAATTGTTTAACACAAAAATTTTAAAGAAATGGCACAAAACGATATTCGCTATTTAACGCCGATTAACATCGACATTAAAAAACAAAAATATTGCCGATTCAAAAAAAGTGGAATTAAATTCATCGATCATAAAGATCCAAACTTTTTGTTGAAATTGGTAAACGAACAAGGAAAAATTCTTCCTCGTCGTATCACTGGTACTTCTCAAAAATACCAAACTAAGGTTAACAAGGCTATCAAAAGAGCTCGTCATTTGGCAATCTTGCCTTATGTTGGTGATATGTTGAAATAAGCCACTTGTCAAACAAATAAAACTTGAAGTAAAATGGAAATTATCTTAAAGAAAAACGTAGATAAGTTGGGTTATAAAGACGAAACTGTTTCAGTAAAAAACGGTTACGGACGCAACTTTTTGATCCCTCAGGGATATGCAATTTTGGCTACGCCTTCTAACAAGAAAGCACACGCTGAAACAATGAAGCAAAGAGCTCACAAAGAATCTAAAATCATGGCTGAAGCAGAAGCAATTGCTGCTAAATTGGCTGAAGTAACTGTTTCTATCTCTACGAAAGTAGGTGAAAACGGTAAGATTTTTGGTTCTGTTAACACTGTTCAATTGGCTGAAGCACTTCGTGCTGCTGGTTTTGATATCGATAGAAAATCATTGAAAATCAAAGATGAGCCAATTAAAGAAGTTGGAACTTTCCAAGCGGAAGCTAACTTACACAAAGGTGTTAAACCAACATTTACATTTGAAGTTGTAGGAGAATAATCTCAACACCTTAAAATATCTGAAAGGGATTGTCTTCATTGATAATCCCTTTTTTTAATTTTACGAAAAATAAAATCCACAAAAATGAAAATTCAAGAAACCATCGGACACGTAGAACAATTTCATGACGCTTTTGGAATCAAAAATCACTACGAGCCAACAGTTAACCTTACGGAATCCGAAATAGAATTGCGTTTCAACTTGATGAAAGAGGAAAACGAGGAATATTTAGAAGCAGCCAAAAATGGCGATTTGGTGGAAGTAGCCGATGCTTTGGGTGATCAATTGTATATTTTGTGTGGAACCATTTTACGTCACGGCTTGCAAGATAAAATTGTGGAAGTTTTTCAAGAAATTCAACGCTCCAACATGAGTAAATTGGATGCGAATGGAAAACCTATTTACCGCGAAGATGGTAAAGTATTGAAATCTGAATTGTATTTCAGACCTGATATCAAATCAATTTTAGAGAAATAATTGAAATGAAAAGTTTCAATGTGCGGGTTTATGGTTTGTTGAAAAACGACCGAGACGAAGTTTTAATTACGGATGAATTTCGATTTAACCACACATTTACCAAATTTCCTGGTGGCGGTTTGGAATTCGGCGAAGGACTTGCAGATGGTTTGAAACGAGAATTTTTAGAGGAATTAACGCTCGAAATTGAAGTTGGAGAATTGTTTTTTGTCAACGATTTTTACCAAGAATCTGCTTTCAATCCAAATCATCAATTGTTGATTTTCTACTTTTGGGTAAGTGCTCAAAATTGGCAAAATATTCCAGCAAATAGCGAAAAGCAAATTTTGAAGG
>JBFYPS010000280.1:0-3773 GCA_041303135.1 Crocinitomicaceae bacterium
GAAAAATTCAGTCTAATGTCTTCGGTCTAATGTCTTCGGTCTAACGTCTTTGGTCTAATGTCTTTGGTCTCAAAAAGTACTTTTGTTTGGCCGTCAAGCATTAGGAATTTTACTTAACGCTTTTATTGCTGAGGCCGGAAACGGTCGTAAAACTTGGGATTTTCTTTAGGTTTGTAGAAAACAATTATTTGAGGTTTAGCTTAAGATAATTGATTATTAGATAATTAGAAAAATTCAGTCTAATGTCTTTGGTCTAATGTCTTTTGTCTCAAAAAGTACTTTTGCTTGGTCGTCAGAAATTCCAATTTTACTTAACGCTTTTATTGCTGAGGCCGGAAACTGTCGTAAAACTTGGGATTTTCTTGATGTTTATAGAAAACGTTTTTTTGACATTTAGCATAAGATACCAGATTATTAGATAATTAGAAAAATTAAGTCTAATGTCTTCGGTCTAGAGTCTAATGTCTTCAGTCTCGAGTCTAATGTCTCAAAAAAAACAGTTTTATTAATTTTTTCCGTACGTTTGATAATCAAATCAATCATCAATGAGAACAAATCACGAAATCGATTATTTTATCTTGGGCGAGGAAATGCAATTGGTTGAAATTGAGCTCGACCCTCAGGAAACCGCCATTGCAGAAGCTGGTGCTTTTATGTATATGGACGAAGGAATACAAATGGAAACCATTTTCGGCGACGGATCTAGCCAAGATAAAACCAGTTTTTTTGGAAAAATTTTGGGAGCAGGAAAGCGATTGTTGACGGGTGAAAGTTTGTTCATGACTGCCTACACGCATACGGGCATCGGAAAGGCGCGCGTGGCATTTGCATCTCCTTATCCTGGAAAAATTATTCCAATAGATTTGGCGGAAATGGGCGGGAAAATTATTTGTCAAAAAGATTCTTTTTTGTGCGCAGCGAAAGGTGTTTCAGTAGGAATTGAATTTCAGAAAAAATTAGGAACAGGACTTTTTGGTGGGGAAGGTTTCATCATGCAAAAATTAGAGGGCGACGGTTTGGCTTTTTGTCACGCTGGAGGACATGTGATGAAGCGAGTATTGAAACCGGGCGAAGTTTTACGCGTCGATACAGGTTGTATTGTCGCTTATGCGCAAACGATTGATTACGATATTCAATTCATCGGCGGAATTAAAAATACCCTTTTTGGTGGCGAAGGAATGTTTTTCGCAACATTGAAAGGACCAGGAGAAGTTTGGCTGCAAACCTTGCCAATTTCTAGATTGGCTTCGCGTATTTTGTCTTACGGTTCAGGCGCTAGAAAAGAGGAGGGAAGCATTTTAGGCGGATTAGGAAATCTATTGGATGGAGACGGAAGATAGCAATCAATCCCAAAATCACTCTTTTACAAAAGTGGTTGCCATTGTCAACGGCAGTAAAAAGTTGCGTTCAGTGGTCAAAGAAACATTTGCTTTTTTTGCAAATCACGACGATTATCAATTAGAAATTCAATTTTCGGAGTACGAGAAACACGCGTCGATTTTGGCACGTGAAGCACAAACTGTCAATACGGCTATTGTGATTGTTGCTGGTGGCGATGGTACTTTCTATGAGGTGATCAATGGTTTTGATTTCGCGCAACCGATTCCCAAATTGATTTTGATTGCCGCTGGCACAGGAAATGATTTTCTCTTGGGCAAAAAGCAACAATTTTCAGTCGAAAAAATGGCTGATTGCTTGAAAAATGGTACTTGGGAAAAGAACGATTTAATTCAGATGCAAACCGATAATAGTACGCATTACAGCTTAAATATCGCGGATATTGGATTCGGCGGTTATGTTATTCATTTGTTGAACAAACAACGAAAAATCAAGATTGCAGGAAAATTTTCATACGCCTTGGCGATTTTACGGGCTTTTGTCACTTTCAAAATACCTGTGTTGCGGTATCAATTTGGAGAAACAAAAACGGAAGGAAAACACTTGATGATTGCCATTTGCAACGGTTCTGTCTTCGGCAATGGCTTGACAATTAATCCAGAAGCAAAAAGTACAGATGGTGTTTTGCACATCACAACGATCGGAAATGTTTCAGTGATTGACTATTTAAAGCAATTACCAAAATTGAAATCAGCAACGAAAATTGTTCATCCTGCTGTAGCGTATCACCATTGCGAAAAAGGAAGAATCGAAGTGCTTTCTGGAAAGGCCTATCTCGAAGCAGACGGCGAAATCATCGAAATCGGGAATCAAGTTGATTTTGAAATCAAGAAAAATGCGGTTGAGATTATGATTTTTTAAGTTTTTGGAAATCAATTGCAAGTGCATTTGAAATTACTGTTGCGAAAACAATCTTCTTTTAAAATTCAATTTGTTCTTTCTTTTACCTTGATGTAAAAGAAAGAACCAAAGAAAACATCAAGGCTACGCAATCAAAGCTATAAAATTCAAATACTTGACTAAACAAAAGTAAACTCGCATTTGAGTTTATTTTTGGTCTTTGAGTTTTTCGTGTGCTCAGACAGTACTTTTGTTTGGTCGTCAAGCATTGGGAATTTTACTTGACGCTTTTATTGCTGAGGCCGAAGAGCGTCGTAATAATTAGTATTTTCTTTCAATTCTAGAAGATGATGATTGACGGTCAAAGTAAAAATTAAACTTGTAGACCATTAGAAAAGTCTTAAGTCTACTGTCTTTTGTCTATAGTCTTAAGTCTACTTTGGAGCTTTATAAATCGGAACCGTGGAACAAGGTTCTCCATACATGATACTTTTCGCAGTCGGCTGTAATTTGTTGGTCAATTCAACCATCGCAAATGCAGGAGAAGCAATGTCAGCGCAACCTTTGATGATGAATTTTCCATCGGGATATTGCGAAGTGTCAAATTCGCTAATTTTTTTCAGAATCAATGCTTTTTGTAAATCGATTTCGCTTCCAACGACTGAAAAATGGCAAACATTCAAAAGTCTGACAGAAATAAGCATATAAGCCCAAGTCGGAACGATGGCGTCTGCCGAGCAATGAATGTACACATCTTTTCCAGCATATTGTGACCAATCGTGTTCAGCGATAAAAGTTCTAAAATCTTTTTCTTTCAAAATCAAACCTTGCCAAAGCTGCGGCGCGATGTCAAATTCTACGATATTATTTATGTTTGGCTTAAAGTCAGCTAGGTCCAAACTAATTAAACCACTTTCCTTTATTTTGTTGCGTATTTCTTCCATGTTGTTGTTGATTTAATTAGGTCAAATTTACTGAGATTTATGAAATGTTTCGCTTCTAGAATTTAGATTGATTAAAAATAATTTTTTTCCCAGCTTGTTTGGCAAGAATAAAATTTACTATCTTGCACGCTTAAATTAAAAAAAACGTAAAGATGAAATTTGTAAGCGCATTATTTTTAGGATTAACTCTTTCTTTGTTGGTTTCTTGTAGTGGAGATCCAATTTTAAAGACATGGAAATTGGACAATATGGATGTTGAAGCACTTTTGAAAGAGATGCCTAAGGAAACTCAGGACATGATGAGAAAAGGCGCCAAAGAAAATATGGACAAAACCAGAGGTAAAGTTGTTTTTAAATTCGAAGAAGGAGGAAAATTCTCTGCTGAAAATCCAAACATGGATGGAACAACAATGAAACAAGCTGGAACTTGGAAAATGGCTGCTGACAAAAAATCTTTCACAGCAGATATCAAAGGAGAAAAACAAGTCTTCACGATTCATGAATTAACAAGTGATAAATTGGTGATTGAGCCAAAAGATCAAAAAATGAAATTGATTTTTATCCCAAAGAACTAAGATAAAATTTCTTTAA
>JBFYPS010000281.1:0-7363 GCA_041303135.1 Crocinitomicaceae bacterium
CACAAAAGTCCATCCGTGGCTTCGATTGCATATTGGACGAATTTGAAAAGTGTCAATCTTTTTGCCGAAGAATTGGTTTGTTGGATTGGTTTTCATAAAAACGGCAACGGTTCGACCGAAAATGGCATCAATTACGTCGATAAGTTTTGGGATTCGCGCATCAATACAGCGGGCTTGTTTTTAAAAGATGGCAGCGGACTTTCGCGCACGAACGCAATCAGCGCAGAACATTTTTGTGAATTGTTGAAACACATGCATCATTCCAAAAATGCAGCAGCATTCAAAAAAACGTTGGCAATTGCTGGAGAAACTGGAACGATGGCCGACATCTGTAAAAATCAAGCGGGTGAAGGCAGGGTGAAAGCGAAAAGTGGTACGATGTCGAAAGTAAAATCTTACGCGGGTTATGTCACCACGAAATCTGGGAAAGAATTGGCTTTTGCGTTTATTTTCAATAATTACAATTGTACAAATAGCGCACTGGTTTTAAAGATTGAAAAGCTGATGAATTCAATGGCGGTGATGTAAGTGATTTTATCTGTTAGAATCACTTAAAGGATAGATTTTACTGGTGTTTTCATGTTTTTAAAATCCACTTCAAACCCAATTTTTCAATTATTTTTATCACTTTCTTTCAAAAATCAATATTTTAAGGGAACTTTGCACACATTATAAGGGTAAATGAGAACAAAATACATCGATTTAATAGATCAAACTTTTGACTTTCCGCAAGATGAGTTTAACTTGCAAGACGACCGACTAATTTTTCATGGAATTGATTTGATGCGATTGATTGAAGAATATGGTACGCCTTTGAAATTTAATTATTTACCCCAAATTTCATACAACGTTCAAAGAGCCAAAGGTTGGTTCCGTGAAGCGATGAATAACATTGGTTACACAGGAAATTATTATTATTCCTATTGTACTAAAAGTTCGCATTTTGCTTTCGTTTTGGATGAAGTATTGAAAAATGATGTACACATTGAAACGTCCTCAGCGTTTGACATTGATATTGTGAAAAATCTTTACAATTCAGGGAAAATTGCAGATGGAAAATATGTGATTTGCAATGGCTACAAGCCAAGTAAATATATCAAAAATATTGCTTCATTGATGGCTGAAACGGAACTAAATATCGTTCCAGTGGTTGACAATACGCAAGAATTACAAGATTTACTTTCAGCGACTGACAAAGATTTGAATATCGGAATCCGAATTGCTTCGGAAGAAGAACCAAAGTTTGAGTTTTATACCTCTCGTTTAGGAATTCGTTACCGTGAAATCGTTCCGTTTTACAAAGCGATGGTTCACGACAATCCACGTGTGAAAGTGAAAATGTTGCATTTCTTTATCAATACTGGAATCAACGACACTTCTTACTATTGGAACGAATTGACCAAATTGTTGCGCATTTATTGCGACTTGAAAAAAGTGTGTCCAAGTTTGGATTCTTTGAATATCGGCGGTGGATTTCCAATCAAAAAATCCTTGGCTTTTGATTTCGATTACGCCTACATGGTGAAAGAGATTTTGACGCAAGTGAAAAGAATGTGTACCGACAACGACATTCCTGAACCACACATTTTCACTGAATTTGGATCATTTACAGTGGGCGAAAGTGGCGGTGCGATTTTCAATGTTTTGCATCAAAAACAACAAAATGACCGTGAAAAATGGAGCATGATCGATTCTTCATTCATGACCAATTTGCCAGATACTTGGGCAATCAATCAGCGTTTCATCATGTTGCCAATCAATAGATGGAACGACGATTATGAACGCGTTTTGTTGGGCGGTTTGACTTGCGATAGTGATGATTACTACAATTCAGAGCAACATTCGAATGCGATTTATTTGCCAAAATTCAATAAAAACAAACCTTTGTACATTGGATTTTTCAACACTGGCGCATATCAAGAAACAATCGGAGGATTTGGTGGCTTGAAACACTGCTTAATTCCTGAGCCAAAGCACATTCTGATTCAGCGAGATGAAAATGGTAAAATCTTCACGCAGTTGTTTTCTGAAGAGCAAACAGCGAGTGATTACCTCAAAATCTTGGGTTATCAACAATAATTCTTATTTGAATTAACATTAAATAAACATTTTTAAATAATAATAGGAGATTTAATCAAATCTTAATCCTATTTTTGCGGTCTCATTTTGACGTGCACAACAACATTCAATTAATAAAATGAAAGTTACACAATTATATTTCGAAGAAAGTACTTTTGGCAAAACTATCTCTAACTGGGCTGAAAGCATTGGTATCGAAACTGTAAAATTTGATCACAAAACGGAAGAACAATTGAACCAAATTGACGGTTTGTTGCTTTTTCATGAAAACCACGACATCGACAGGGTGCAACAAGAATTATTGGCTGCATTTGAACAAAAACAACGTGGAATTAGCAAAATCGACATCAACGGAACTTTGTCTGTTGCCGTATCGAATTTTTCACTTTGGTTAGACCGCAACAAATGCAAAACAATTCTTGCAACAGGTTCAGACGCATTGACCAAAAATCCAAATTTAGAACGTTTTTTAGAACAACTCAAAACAGCATAATTCGTTTTGAAATAACATTGAATCCCGGTAAGTTTTTATCGGGATTTTTTTTGCTAGAGAATTTTGAAAGTCTAATGTCTAAAGTCTTCAGTCTCCCACACATAATTCGTTTTGAAATCATATTGAATCCCGGTAAGTTTTTATCGGGATTTTTTTTGGTTATTAAAATCTAACTGTGATGAATTGAAATTCGTTAAAAACTTAAAAACCAAACCCATTCTGAACATTATTTCTTAATTTAATGGCGTGAAAAAATTAATCTCTTCGTTGTTCTTGTGTTTTGCCTTGTTGGAAGTTCATGGGCAAGTGAATTTGGTGCCGAATCCTAGTTTTGAGGAAAGAACGGGGTGTCCTCAGGGTTATCCAGATTTAGATGGAGTTTGTAGTGATTGGATGTCTTTTAGAGGTTCACCAGATTATTTTAATAATTGTTCTTCGATGAATGGTTATAATAATAATTGGGGATATCAGGAACCTCATTCTGGAGATGGGTATATATCTTTAATCCCATATTCCGTATCAGGAGCTGTTCCTTCATTAATGCGTGAACATTTAGGTACTCAATTAACAAGTCCCCTTATAGTGGGAGTAAAATATTATGTTAATTTTTATATTTCCGCTGCTTGGGAACCAAACGGTATGAATATAGCTACAAATAAAACTGGTATATTGTTTACAACAAGTTCATATTCTGATTATTGGAGTGAACAACCTTTAAATAATCGTTGTCATGTCTGGACAGAAGATGTTATTGCTGATACAGTAAATTGGATTAAAGTTGCAGGTTCATTTATCGCTGATTCTGCATACACCCATCTTGTCATCGGTAATTTATTTGAAGATAGTTTCACAGACACTATTAATTTACCAAATCAAATAGGATTTAATCAAAGAGCGATGCAATACATAGATGATATATGCGTCTCCACAGATTCATTATATGCTGAAAATTGGACAACATTGAGTGTTTCGAATTTATCATTGGATGCAATTTCACTTTATCCCAACCCAGTAAACGACATCCTCCACATCGAATCAGAAAAACCAATAGAAAAAGTAGCTGTCTATAATTCTTTTGGTCAATTAATTTTCACCAAAGAAAATTTCCCCAATGACGATTATAAGTTAAATCTTGAGCAAATCGATGCAGGAATTTATTTTGTCAAAATTCGAACTCAATCTTCCGAGGTCGTCCAAAAAATAGCGGTGAACTAGTCTTAAAATCCTAATATCCTAACATCTTAAAATCTGAACATCCTAAAATCTACTTCACATAATCCTGCTTCATCACCAACATATACTGGTCATTTTCCAACTTTATATAACCATGTTCGTAACAGAAAAAATATTGTCCGCCTTTTTGCGTCGTGTAAATATTGGTGTAATAGTGAAAATTAAAACCTTCTTCCGCCAAAGTGATTCCGTCTGTGGTGACTTTTCCATTGGGGTTCAATTTCTCTAAAATACGTCGATTTTTGCGTAAAATGCCGTTGATTCGACGCACATATTTGTTTGAATCTTCGTTCAACTTGTTGTTAAAGGCGTTTCGACAATAATCAGAACAAAATTTCTGATCCTTTCTGCCGTTTAACTTTTGACCACATTCCTGACAAGCACGTTGTTCCATAAAATTGAAAGACTGGTTACACAAAACAAGGTTAACAATATTTAACAGCAACAGCAAGTTTTTGCACACAAACTTTAGCAACTTTGTGAGTTCATCCAATTTATGATATGTCGGAGTTTGAAAATGCTACTTTAAGTCCTGCGGAGAATCTAAGAATTCTTTCGGAAAAAATCCAAAAAGAAAATGGAATTATCCAACAGTTGCGTCAAGAAATTGCCAAAGTAATTGTTGGTCAAACGTATATGGTTGATCGCTTGTTGATCGCACTTTTGGCTGATGGACATGTTTTATTAGAAGGTGTTCCTGGTTTGGCAAAAACATTGGCCATCAAAACGCTTTCAGAAGCCATCGACGCTCAATTTAGCCGCATTCAGTTTACGCCAGATTTGTTGCCCGCCGATGTAACAGGAACTTTGATTTACAATCAAAAAAGTGAAGCTTTCATCGTCAAAAAAGGACCGATTTTCGCCAATTTTATTTTGGCTGATGAGATCAACCGTGCGCCAGCGAAAGTGCAAAGTGCCTTGTTGGAAGCGATGCAAGAAAAACAAGTGACGATTGGCGATGAAACTTTTCCATTGCCGAAACCATTTTTGGTATTAGCAACACAGAATCCGATTGAACAAGAAGGAACGTATCCTTTGCCAGAAGCACAAGTCGATCGATTCATGCTCAAAGTGGTGTTGGATTATCCGAAAATGGAAGAAGAAAAGCAAATTATTCGCTCCAATGTGCGCAAAGAAGGTTTGGCGAAAGTCAACAAAGTGGTCGATTCAAACCACATTTTAAATCTGCGTGAATTAGTTCGAGAAGTTTACTTGGATGAAAAAATTGAGCAATACATCGTGGACATCGTTTTTGCGACGAGAAATCCCGAAAATTATAATTTAAATGAATTGTCGCCATTGATCAGTTTTGGTTGTTCTCCGAGAGCAAGTTTAAATTTGGCTTTGGCTGGAAAAGCGCATGCTTTCTTGCAAAATCGTGCTTTCGTTGTGCCAGAAGATATTCGTGCGGTTGCTGCGGATGTGATGCGCCACAGAATTGGTTTGACCTACGAAGCTGAAGCAGAAAATATGGATGCTGCCCAAATCATTGTAAAGATTTTAAACCGCGTTGAAGTTCCTTAATTGAGGAGAATAAATTCATTTCAAAAGTTGTAATCCGATACAATGGACACAAACGAATTGCTGAAGAAAATTAAATTGATTGAGATCAAAACGCGTGGTTTGACCAAGCAAGTATTTTCGGGTGCATATCATTCTTCTTTCAAAGGAAAAGGAATGGCATTCAGCGAAGTGCGTGAATACAATGTGGGCGATGAAGTGCGCACGATTGATTGGAATGTAACGGCAAGATTCAATGCGCCTTTCGTCAAAGTATTTGAAGAAGAACGCGAATTGACCGTCATTCTGATGATCGACGTTTCTGGTTCATCTGAATTTGGGACACAAAACAAAACAAAAAGAGATTTAGCGCTTGAATTGGCTGCAGTATTGGCATTTTCGGCCATTGCAAACAACGATAAAATTGGTGCGATTTTCGTTTCAGATCAAATTGAAAAATACATCGCGCCCGCAAAAGGCAAAAAACATGCTTTATACATTTTGCGAGAATTGATTGCTTTGAAACCAAAAAGTTTGAAAACCAACATCAATGAAGGTTTGAAATTTTTGAGAAACACGCAAAAGAAACGAAGCATTGGTTTTGTAATCAGTGATTTCATCGATTCAAATTCCTTTCAAGAAGGATTTAATGTCAATAAAAGAAAACACGATTTGGTCGCGATTCGATTGTCAGATCCTGCCGAAAGTAAATTGCCCGATTTGGGAATGATTCATTTATACAACGCTGAGACAGGCAGAAAAACGTGGGTCAATTCATCTTCTGTGGTTGCGCAACAGATTTTCGAGGAAAATTTCAGATCTTTTGAAAATCAGTTGAATGATATTTTTAAACAGTTGGGAATCGACCAAACTACGATTCAAACAACAGATGATTACATTCCGAAACTCGTGCAACTTTTTCAAACCAGAAAATGAAAATTTGGATTTCCATATCGCTTTTGATTTGCTTGCCATTCGTGGTTTCAAGTCAAACATCGCGCATTCTAAAGGCAAGTTTGGAAATTGGCGAACAAACAGAAATTTACTACGAACTGAATTTAGATTCTGAAAACGATGCCGTGCGTTTTGAACCTAAAATGAGATTGATACCTTGTGATATCGTTCAAAAAAACAGCCAACTTTCGTCTGGACAAAAAGTGAATATTGAAATTATTGGCAAATTTCAAGACAGTTTATCGTATGGAAAGAAAGTCAAATGGGTTGGGAAATATACAATTACTACTTGGGACACAGGACATTTTGAAATTCCAGCGCCAGTAATTGTTTGGAAAGATAGTATGGTGAATTTTCAACCGATTCAATTCAAAGTTGTTCCAACGAAATTGATTGCTGGCAAAGAATTGATGGAAACTGATCCAACGTTCACCGACATTCCAGATGATCCATTTTATTGGTTGAAATCGAATCTTTGGTGGATGATTTTAATACTGGTTTTAGGCATTTTATATTGGTTTTACATCCGATGGAAAAATAAAAAACCAGAACCAATCAAAAAGGAAATTTCCTTGAAAGACAAAACATTGTTCGCCATTGAAGCGCTCGACAATTCAAAACTTTGGGAAAAAGGAATGCTGAAAGAACATTACATCGAAATGTCTTACATTTTAAGATCTTATTTAGGCGTGCGATACGAATTGAATTTGCTTGAATCAACGAGTTTTCAAACCAAGATTTTGTTGAAGCACAAAGGTTTGAGTGAAGATACGGTGGAAACGATTCAAATGATTTTAGAACAATCCGACATGGTGAAATTTGCGAAATCACTGCCAACAGAAATTGAGATTTTGAGAATTTCTGCGTTGGCAAAACAAATTGTTGCAGAAACAAGCCCATTAGAATTCGATGTTTAAAAATTGGAACATAGCGATTTGGGAATATGAATTCCTTTCTCCACATTGGTTGTGGATGCTTTTGCTCGTTCCATTTTTGATTTGGATTGCGTTTTATTTCGACAGAATCAAAGCCGGCGATTTCAAATTTTCACGCACAGAACGCGAACAAAAGAATTTGGGAAAAGATGGAATCAAATACATTCGC